>JAYUPP010000050.1:0-14341 GCA_043760045.1 Betaproteobacteria bacterium | reverse complement strand
TGCGCACCGGCATCAGCAATGTGTTTGGCAACGTCAGTGATGTGTGGTCGGCCGTCAACAACCTGCTGCAAGGCAAGGTGCAATACAGCCTTGAAATGGGCATGCGTGTGGCCACCAACACCTTGTTTGGTTTGGGCGGCTTGCTCGACCCGGCCAGCGAGATGGGCCTGAAGCGGCGCTATGAAGATTTTGGCCAAACTCTTGGCCGCTGGGGTGTGGGCACTGGGCCTTATGTGGTGCTGCCGCTGCTGGGGCCTTCCACGCTCCGCGACACCGGCGCACTGGTGCTGGACCGCCAGGCCTCGGCTGCGTCGCTGGCCACCAACAGCAATGCCAGTCTGGGCATTTCGACGCTGGAAGTGGTGCAGTTGCGTGCCGCGCTTTTGTCCACCACGCAATTGATAGACGATGTGGCGCTGGACAAATACACCTTCGTGCGCGAGGCCTACCTGGCGCGCCGGCTCGACGCGGTGATGGACGGCGCTGCGGCGCCGGCGGTGGATACCGGCGACCCGGGCGACAGCCCCCCGGCGCAGTCCACGCCGGCCACACCGGCCACGTTATCTGCACCATCTGCACCATCTGCACCATCTGCACCGTCGGCCCCATCAACGCCGCCCACAGCCGCACGTCCTGCGCAACCAGCGCCGAAGTGAGGCGTCATGACCTGTCCAGCGCGCAGCGGTGAACCGCAACGCCCCGTCAACCGTTGAGGCCAGGCGACACCTCGTCGCGCACTGCAAGGAAGCCATTACCGTGTTCATGAAAAAACTGTTGTCTCTGTTGGCCCTGAGCTTGGCGCTCGGCAGCGCCGTGGCGCAAAGCGACGGCAGCGCCGAAAAATTGGTGCGCCAGATTTCGATGGACGTGATCGACACCGCCAAGGCCGACAAGGCCATTCAGGGCGGGGACTTCGGGCGCATCCTGGCGCTGGTGGAAAACAAGGTCATGCCGCATGTGAACTTTGAGGTCATGACCCGTTCTGCGGTGGGCCCGAAGTGGCGCGAAACCACCGCCGAACAGCGCAGCAAGCTGCAAGCGGAATTCAAGACGCTGCTGGTGCGTGTGTATTCCGGTGCGCTTTCGCAGCTGAAAGACCAGTCGGTTGAAATCACCAAAACGCAGCCGGTGCAAGGCAGCACGCAGCTGGTTGTGCAAAGCGAAGTGCGTGGCAAGGGCGAGCCGATCAAGCTGGACTACCGGCTCGACAAGGCAGCTGGGTCACCCGCAACTGCAGGGGACGCCGCCTGGAAGATCATCGACGTCAATGTCGGTGGCCTGTGGCTGGTGCAGAACTACCGCACGCAATTTGCGCAGGCCATCAACAGCGGCGGCATCGACGGCCTGATCGCTAATTTGGTGGAACGTAACAAGGCCGGCGCGAAGAGCTGAGGCTGGCTGCGGCAATCCACCACGCACCATGAAACTGCCAGCCACCGCCACCCTGCACGAAGCGGCTGCACTGGCCGCCACGCTGCCAGCCGCAGTGGCTGCAGGCAGCGGCGTGCTGCACATCGATGCCAGTGCCCTGACGGCGCTGGACAGCAGCACCCTGGCGCTGCTGCTGCAGGCGCGGCGCCTGGCGCAAGCGGCCGGGCGCACGGTAGCGGTAGAAGGCGCGCCTGCGAAGCTGCGCCAATTGGCGGCGCTTTACGGCCTGGACGGGCTGCTGCCGCTGGCTGAACCGGGGGCTGCATCGTCGGCATCGGGCCCCGGCTTGAGGCCTGCCACATAACGCCGCAAACGCAGGTTGCGTTTGATCTCCTGCAGCATCGGCCGCAGCGCGGCTGAGCCCAGCCGCAGCGCCACACCGGTGGTCAGAATGTCGATGATCAACAGGTGCAGCAGCCGCGACACCATCGGGCTGTAACGGTCGGCGTCTTCGGGGTGGTCGGCGGCCAGCAAGATGAGTTGCGCGCCCTGCACTGACGCCTGCCGCGTTTCTTGCGCCAAGGGCGACCCGCTGGCGGTAACGGCGATGAGATGCGCGCCTTTTCTGCGTGCAATCTCTGCCACGTCGATCAGGTCTTTGCTGCGCCCCGAATTGCTGATGGCGACAGCACAGTCGCCGGGCTTCAGCATGGTGGCGCTCATCACCTGCACATGGCCGTCACTGACCGCAGTGGCCAACACACCGAGGCGGAAAAACTTGTGCTGCGCGTCTTGCGCCACGATGCCTGAATTGCCAACGCCGTAAAACTCGATGCGCCGGCCGCTGCGGCCGGCTTCGGTGAGCAGCGCAATGGCGCGTTCCACCGACTGGCTGGCCGCCGCGTTGCGATAGCGCAGCATGGCGGCCACCGCGTTGTCGATGACCTTCACCACCAGGTCGCCGGCCTTGTCGTCGTCGTCCACCGCGCGGTGAACAAAAGGCACACCTTCGTTGACGTTGCCGGCCAGCTTCAGCTTGAAGTCGGCCAGGCCGTCATAACCGATGCTGCGGCAGAAACGCACCACGGTGGGCTTGCTGACGTGTGCGCGTGCGGCCAGTTCAGTCACCGGCAAGGTGGCGAAGCTGCGCGGGTCGGCCAACAACACCTTGGCCACGCGCTGCTCGGCGGGCGGCAATGCGGGTATGGAAGCGCGGATGCGTTCAAGCATGGGGAAAGGGCAACACGGACAAGCGTGTCGCAGTTCAGGTGGGCGGCTGGTGCGCGCCGGGCGACCACTGCCGCTGCGCGGGCAGCGGCCGCAGGCCCAGCGGCGGCATGAACTCGGCTCGCGGCCACAGGGCACGCAGGTTGCTGTCTGCGCTTTCAACCATCGATTCAGGCGCCACGCCACGGCCCGCCAGCCAGGAATCAGCGGTCAATGTAAATTCACCGTTAGCCTTGATCTGCAGCGCTGCCTGCGGCAGCAGAAAATTGCCACGCGTCAGGTCGCCCCAGGCCACGTCGGCCACGCCCAGCCCCACAAAGAGGTTGTTCACCCAGCGCTGCTGCACGGGGCTGCCCAAGCGGTCTTCATGCACCCGCACAAACTGCGCCGGCCGCCAGCCGCGGTTGACCACCGTGTTGTTGATGAGCACCAGGCTGTGCGTGGGCACTGCGTCGGCAATGGCCGGCGCAGTGCCCTCGGCGCCAAAAGAGACGATGGCCGGGTTGCTGCTGTGTTCACTTTGTGCAATGACATTGCCCACCACGGTGGCGCTGCCGCCGTTGGGAAATTCCAGCTCATAAGCCGCGCGGCCTTCGGCACCGTCCACCAGATGGTTGTATCGAACCTCGTTGACGCGTGCACGCGACTTCACCAGGTGGCCCATCTGGCCACCCGACAGATGGCTGCCCTGCAACACAAAACGCGCGATGCGGCCGACATAAATCAGGTGCGGCAGCCGGGAGTTCACAGGCGCCTGGCCAAAAGCGCTGTTTTCAACCGTCAGCTCGGCATCGGCCACATTGCCGGCCAGGATGCCGTTCTGGTTGTCGAAAAAAGCACAGTTGCGCACCCACAGCCGGCCGCTTTCAAAACGGATGCCAGCGCCGTTGTGGTGCGCCACGCGGGCGCCGCGGAATTCGATGTTCTCAACCTGCACGGCGCCACCGCGCACCACCAGGATGGCTTTGCCTTCGGCGCTGCGGCCTGCCGCCAGCAGCACCGGGCGCGTGCCGCCCGCCGCGCCGCGCAGCGTCAGCCGACGCTGCACCAGCACCGCCACTTGTGCGCGGTGCTCACCCGCTTGCAGTTCGATGATGTCGCCATCGGCCGCGTGCAGCACCGCTTGCGCCAGGTTCTCGCCTGGGGCCACCGGCCACACGGCGCCAGCGGCGCCGCTGGGCAACACGCTCAGCGTCAGCCGCAGCATCAGACGCAACATCAACGCCGCCAGCGCGGTGCCCGCAGCACGCCGCAGGCCGGCGCCAAGGTTCATTGTTCTTCGGCCCACGCGTAACCGTCACGCGCCACCAGCGCACTGGCCGCTGCCGGGCCCCAGCCGCCGGCGGCATAGGGCCGGGGGCCACCGGGGTCGCGCGCCCAGGCGTCCAGCACCGGCTCCACCCAGCGCCAGGCCTGCTCTTGTTCGTCGCTGCGCACAAACAGGTTCAAGCGGCCGGCCAGTGCGTCCATCAGCAACCTTTCGTAGCCGCCCACCCGCTGGCTGGCGAAGGCCTTGTCGAAGTCGAGGTCGAGTGACACCGGTGCCAACACCTCGTTGCCGCCGCCGCTTTGTGCGGCCAGCAAGTGCAGTTCCAGCCCGTCTTCGGGCTGCAGCTTGATGACGAGTTTGTTGGCCTGCCGGGTGCCGGGAAATATCGGGTGCGGCACTTCGCGGAAGTTGACGACGATTTGCGCGTCGCGCGCCGCCAGCCGCTTGCCGGTGCGCAGGTAAAAAGGCACCCCCGCCCAGCGCCAGTTTTGCACCTCGGTGCGCAGCGCCACAAAGGTGTCGCAGGTGCTGCCCGCCGGCACCTTGGCTTCGTCAAGGTAGGCCGGCACCGGCCGGCCGTCCACCATGCCGGCTTTGTATTGGCCGCGTATCACGTCGCGCGACACACTTTCGGGCGTGAAGGGTTTGAGCGAACGCAAGACCTTCAGTTTTTCGTCGCGGATGGCATCGGCGTCGCTGGACGGCGGCGGCTCCATTGCAATCATCGTTAGCAACTGCAGCGCATGGTTCTGGATCATGTCGCGCAGCGCGCCGGTGCGGTCGTAGAAGTCGCCGCGGGTGCCAACGCCGATGTTCTCAGCCAAGGTGATCTGGATGTTGGCAATGCTCTCGCGCCGCCACAGCGGCTCAAACAGCGCGTTGCCAAAGCGCAGCGCCATCAGGTTCTGCACCGCCGGTTTGCCCAGGTAATGGTCGATGCGCAAGGCCTGCTGTTCGCTGAACGCGGCGCTGACCGCGCGGTTGATCACCTGCGCGCTGGCCAGGTCGTGGCCGAGTGGTTTCTCCAGCACCACACGAACGTTAGGCCCGTTCAGGCCCGCCTGCCCCAACTGTTCGCAAACAACAGGAAACAAGTGCGGGCTGGTGGCCAGAAACAGCACCACCGTGCCGGCACCCCGTTCATCCACCCAGCGTTTCAGACCGGCATAGTGCGCGGGCTGCGACAGGTCCATGCGCCGGTAATGCAGCATCTGCGCGAAGACCGCAAATTCTTCGTCAGAGGGCCGCTTGTTGCTTTCCACCTCGGCAAAACGTTCTTTGATGAAAGCGCGGTACTCGTCGTCGCTGCGTTCGTCGCGCGCCACCGCCAGGATGCGGCCACCCGGTGGCAGCTTGCCGTGCCTGAAAGCCTGGAACAGCGCCGGCATCAACTTGCGCCAGGTGAGGTCGCCGGTGCCGCCAAAAAGTACAAGGTCGAACGACATGAATATGTAATTGAGTTACAGCGATGATGATGCCCAGGTTTCACCGGGGGGTCAATTGTCGGGCGCGGCCGGCTCGGAGAGCGCCTGGAAGTAAGTCACATCAACTGCCCCCCGAACGCGGGGGGTTTGAGTGACGGCGGGCTTTACACCAACCCCCCAGCGTTCGGAAAAAACCCTTATGAATCAACTGCCTATACCTTAGGCCTGTTTCCTGCAAAAGAGCTGTCAATCTCACCCACTCAGCCTGCAGGCCAGAACCATGAAATCACTTCAAATCGCCCTTGGCGCACTCGCTCTGGCCGCAGCCAGTTTCGCAACAGCAGCACCCACCGCCATCGTGTTAGCCGACTTCGCGGGCGGCGGCACGGTGGTGGACTTCAATGCCATTCCGAACGAGGCGCCCATCAACAACCAGTACGCCGGTTTGGGCGTCACTTTCGGCGGCGCCATTCTGGGCATGACCAACGTCGGCGATATCAATCTCTTCAATGGCTCCACCATCGCGTCAAACTGGAACTACAACAGGGGCAATCTGACCGGCAGCACCTGGACCGCCAGCTTCGCAGCGGTGCAAACGCTCATCGGCTTCTACGTCGAATCCAATGCCGGCGACAGTGTGACCATCGAAGCGTTCTCGGGCGCCACCTCGCTGGGATCGGTCAATTTCCCGAACCCCAACGGCCCCGCAGTGGTTGACTTCATCGGCATCCAGGAACTGGCGGGGTTTGACCGCATCAGCGTCACCACCGATGTAAACATCAATGGCTTCATCGCCATCGACGACTTCCGGTTCGGCAACGCCGGTGGCACGGTTTCAACACCGGGCACGCTGTTGCTGGCCGGCCTGGGCCTGCTGGCCATGGGCGCCATCGGTCGCCGCCAGGCACGCTGAGGCAACGCCCACGCGTGCAAAGCCGGGCCCAGCGCCCGGCTTCGTCCTTTGCTGTGGAAGTTCCCGATGTTTCCGGGCGCTGCCCCGCATCTTGAAAGTCAGTGTTGCGCGGCCACCAGCGCTTGTTCCATGTCGGCGATGAGGTCGCCCGCGTCTTCAATGCCCACCGACAACCGCAGCAGGTCTGTCGGTGCCGGTGTGCCGGCCCCTTCCACGCTGGCGCGGTGTTCGACCAGGCTTTCGGTGCCGCCCAGCGAGGTGGCCCGTTTCCACAACTGGGTGTGGGCGGCCACCGCAATGGCAGCGGCCTCGCCACCACGCACGCGTATGGACAACATGCCGCCAAAACCGCCCTGCATCTGGCGCTGCGAAAGCGCGTAACCCTGGCATTGCGGCAGCCCCGGGTACAGCACTTCGGCCACCCGCGGATGCGCGCTGAAATGCTCTGCAATGCGCTGCGCCGATGCACAAGCCGCACGCACACGCAGGTGCAGCGTGCGCATGCCGCGCAACAGCAACCAGGCTTCAAACGAACCCAGCGTGCCGCCGAGTTGCGCGCGCACTTTGCGCACACGCTGCCAATGTTCGTTGTCTTGGCGCGTGACGAGTGCACCGGCAATCAGGTCGGAATGGCCGTTCAGATATTTGGTCGCGGCGTGCATCACGATGTCGGCGCCCAGGGCCAGCGGTTGCGTGAGCAGCGGCGTGGCGACGGTGGAGTCCACCGCCAACAGCGCGCCGGCAGCGTGCGCCAGCTGCGCCGTGGCAGCGATGTCGGTCACCGTCCACAGCGGGTTGGCCGGCGTTTCTATCCACACCAGCTGGGTCTGGCCCGGGCGCAACGCGGCCTGCACAGCCGCCGGTGATGTCATGTCGATGAGCTCAACCTGCAGGCCCCAGCCGGTGGCGAAAGTCATCAACCAGTTGCGCAGCGACCAGTACATCACCTGCGGCGCCAGCACATGGTCGCCCGGCTGCAGGGCCTGGAACACGGCTGTCGCGGCGGCCATGCCGCTGGCGAACAGCATGGCCTGATGGCCACCTTCCAGAGCGTTCAGCACCGCTTCGGGCTGGTCAAAAGCCGGGTTGTCGGCACGGGCGTAGACACGGCCCGTGCGGTACTGGTTGTCGGCGTCGCGCAGGTAGGTGCTCGACACGTGCAGCGGTGGTGTGATGGCACCGGTGCTTTCGTCCACCCAGCCCAGCGCCTGGGCAGCGATGCTGTCGGGGTGCAGTTTCGGTTTGCTGTGGTCCATGGGCATGGCTCGGTCCGTTCGCCAGAGTTTTGCTTCAGCGCTGGTAAGCGCCCGGCGCCCAGCGCCCCACGCCAGGCGCAGCGGGTGGTGGCGCAAGCGGCAACACACCTACCGGCCATTCAAATTCACCCTTCGGTGACAAGTCGCGGCCCGCCACGCTGCGCGGGTCGATTGCCGAGCCGCGCCACATCGAATTGGGCAGCAGCTCGAAGGCATAGGTGTCGGCGCCGCGCAGTACCCGGCGCGAGACATAACGGTTGCCTGCCGCAGTGACGTTGCCGCCGCCCAAAGCCGGCCACAGCAGGCCGCTGCCCACCATCAGGTTGTTCACAGCCACCACTTCGGTGTTAGGCGGCAAATTCTTGTTGATGACGCGCACAAACCACGCCGGGGTCCAGGCGTAATTGATGAAGGTGTTGTGCGCCACCACCAGCGCGTTGCGGTCCCAGCCCACTTTTTCGGTGCCGTAGGCCACCAGCACCGGGTTCTGCGTGTCGGCGCCCTGCCCGATGACGTTGCCGACGATGGTGGCCAGGCCGCCGTTGGCGATCTCGATTTCGTAAGAAGCACCGCCGCGTTGGCCGTCGTGGATGAAGTTGTGGCTGATCAGGTTTTCACGCGCCCGCGACTTGATCATCTGGCCTTCAAAGCCCTGCTGAAAACGGCTGCCGGTCACCGTCAGCTTGGCGATGCGCGCCACGTTCAACAAATGATGCAGACCGCCCACCACACGCGGCGCCAGGCCAAATTCGCAGTCTTCGATACGCAGCTCGGCTTGTTCAGCGTTCGGTGCCAGCAGGCCATATTCGTTGTCGTACAAAGCCACCTTGCGCAGGTGCAGGCGACCACCTTCCATGCGGATGCCCGCACCTTCGCCGTCGTTGGAACGGGCACCACGGAATTCCAGGTTTTCAATCAGCACTTCGCCGCCGCGCACCAGCCACAGCGCCTTGGCCGAAGCCATCTTGCCGTTGCCTTTGATGAGTGGCCGCTTGCCCACGCCGCGTATCGTGAGACGCCGGTTTTCGATGATCAGCGGCGCTCCCGTGTATTCACCCGGCAGCAGCTCGATGGTGTCGCCGTCTTGTGCCTGGCGCAAAGCATCAGCCATCGACAGCGGCGCACCCTTGGGGCCCACCATCAACACGCCCGCCGCCGCCGCGGCCGACAGCGCCCACAGGAACAGCCCCAGAACTGGGGCCCGAAGCGACAGCCCCAGAACTGGGGCCCGAAGCGACAGCCCCAAACCCGGCACCCGCCATCGCCCTGTTTTCCCGCCCATGCACAACCCCGGTTCAGTCGCAGCGCCAATTCCGCTGCGTGTCCATTGATGGGCCAGAGTATCGCCGCAAGCTGCGGCCGGGCCACTACCGATAGCGGTCAAGGTTTGTAGCTGCCATGCTGGGTTTTTTTCTACAGGCTGCATGATGTCCCGCTGCAAAAAATCCCTCGCCGTTCCTGGCTCCCTGACCGCGCTGGCCACCCTGGCAATTGCCGTGGTTGCTGCACTTCCCACGCCAGCAAAGGCGCAAGACGCAGGCCAGATCAACGTCATCTGTTCCGTGCAGGCCGAATGGTGCAACATGATTCAAACCGTGTTTGCGCGCACCACCGGCATCAAGGTCAACATGTCTTTGAAGGGCAGCGGCGAAGCGCTGGCGCAGTTGATTGCCGAGAAGGCCAACCCGAAAACCGACATCTGGTTTGGCGGCACCGGCGACCCCCACCTGCAGGCCGCGGAACTTGGCCTGAGCATGGAATACAAAAGCCCCGCGCTGCCGCAGCTGCACGGCTGGGCGCAGCAGCAGGCGCAACAAAGTGGTTTCAAAACCGTGGGCATTTACAGCGGCCCGCTGGGCTTTGGCTACAACACCGAATTGCTGGCGAAGAAAAAACTGCCAGTGCCCAAAACCTGGGCCGACCTGTTGAACCCGGCGCTGAAAAGCGAAATTCAGGTGGCCAACCCGGCCAGCAGCGGCACCGCCTACACGATGGTGGCCACACTCGTGCAACTGATGGGTGAAGACAAGGCCTTCGACTACATGAAGGCGCTGCACAAAAACGTCAGCCAGTACACCCGCAGCGGCACCGGCCCGATCAAGAGTGTGGCGCGCGGCGAAACCACCATCAGCATCAGCTTTGTGCACGACGGCCCCGGCGAAAAAATGCAGGGCTTTCCGATCGAGACCATCACGCCCAGCGACGGCACCGGCGCTGAAATAGGTTCGATGAGTTTGATCAAGGGCGCGCGCAACCTGGAAGCTTCAAAGAAGTTTTACGAATGGGCTTTGACCGGGCCGGCGCAGGAAATGGCGGCTGCAGCCAAGCAGTTTCAATTGCCCAGCAACAAGGCCGCCAAGGTGGACGCGCGGGTACCCGACTTCAAGAAAATCAAATTCATCAACTACGACTACGCCAAATATGGCGCCTCGGCCGAGCGCCGGCGCTTGATTGCGAAGTGGGAAAAAGACGTCAATTCGTTGCCGCGCTGAAGCGTGGCAGGTTGACGTGACCCACGGTACCCGCGTGGCGGCGCAGGCAAATTCAAAAGCAGGTTCGCAGGCAGACCCGCCGGTGGTTCCGCAGGTTTCCACCACCCGCGGCCAGCAGCGCACACACAACACGCTGCTGCTGTGGCTGCTGCTGGGACTGGCCGGCTACACGCTGCTGCCCTGGTACTTTTTGCAGGACAGCGGCCTCATCAAAGCGCTGCCCGGCATCTGGGCCGGTGCCGACACTGCCGCTGGCGTGGTGCAAGCCGCGCGCCACGGCAGGCCCTGGCTGTGGTTGGGCTTGGCTGGCCTGCTGCTGGCTGCAGTGGCCCGGCGGCTGCCACCCACGCGCGCACAGGGCTGGCTGCTGGTGGCGGGCGGTGGGCTGGGGGCTTTGGCGCTGCTGGCCAGCGGTTTTGCCATCGGCGCGCGCGGCTGGTCGTTTGAATTTCTAACGACCATGTTTGGTGAACTGCCGCAGGGCCAGTTCGGCATCGGCCTGGGCGGTGCGCTGGCGCTGCTGGCGCTGCTGATGCTGGCCGGCGCGGGCATCGCACGGCTGGGTTTTTTTCGCGGTGACCTGTTTGTAGCCAGCGCCGTGCTGTTGTGCGCGGCGCTGCTGCTGCTGTTTGTGGCGCTGCCGGTGGGCAAGAGTTTGATCGGTGCATTTTTCGACGAAAGCGGTGCCTTCTCGGTCAACGCCATAGCCGACCGGCTGGGCAACGAAAGGGTCTGGGGACTGGGTTGCCTGGCCGGCGGTGTGCGTTGCGGCGTGGCCTGGAACACCCTCTTCCTGGCGCTGCTGACGGCAGCGGGCACCACGGTGATGGGCACGCTGATTGCGCTGTACGCCGAGCGCGGCAACCCGCGCCTTTCCAAGCCGCTGAACGTGCTGGCGCTGCTGCCCATCATCACGCCGCCTTTTGTCGTCGGCCTGGGTTTAATCTTGCTGTTTGGCCGCGCCGGCCTGGTCAATCTATTCCTCGAATGGGCTTTTGACATCCCGCCCACGCGCTGGTTTTATGGACTTCTTGGTGTGTGGCTGGCGCAGATGTTCGCTTTCACGCCGATTGCCTTCATGATCATGCGCGGCGTGGTGCAGGGCATCAACCCCAGCATGGAAGAAGCGGCGCAGACCCTGCGCGCGTCGAGGCTGAAAACCTTCACCACCGTGACGCTGCCGCTGATGAAACCCGGCCTGGCCAACGCCTTTTTGGTGGGCTTCATTGAAAGCATGGCCGACTTCGGCAACCCGGTGGTGGTGGGTGGGCAATACAGCGTGTTGTCCACCGACATCTTCTTTGCCATCGTCGGCGCGCAGTACGACCAGGGCCGCGCGGCTTCGTTGGCGCTCATCCTCACCGGTTTTGCGTTAGTCGTTTTTTTCGTTCAGCAGCGGGTGCTGGGCACCACCAGCTACACCACGGTGGCGGGCAAAGGCGACGCCGGCCTGGCACTGCCGCTGCCCGCGCGCGTGCGCAAACTGTGCGTGGGCATCGCCGGGCCCTGGCTGGCTTTCACGGTGGTGGTGTACCTGTTTGCTTTCATTGGCGGCTTTGTGCAGACCTGGGGCCGCGACTACACGCCGACGCTGAAACACTTCATCACCGCCTTTGACCTGCAGTGGGGCGTGGGCGGCATCGTGTGGGCCGGCACAGCCTGGAATTCACTCTTCACCACCATCAAGCTGGCGGCCATAGCTGCGCCCATCTGTGCGGCGCTGGGCCTGCTCATCAGCTGGCTGCTGGCGCGCACGCAGTTTGTTGGCCAGCGGGCTTTTGAATTTGCCGCGCTGCTGGCTTTTGCCATACCCGGCACGGTGCTGGGTGTCAGCTACATATTGGCGTTCAACGTGCCGCCTTTTGAGCTGACCGGCACCGCCCTCATCATCGTGTTGTGTTTTGTTTTTCGCAACCTGCCGGTGGGTGTGCGCGCCGGCAGCGCCAGCTTCAAGCAGCTGGACAAGAGCCTTGATGAAGCCAGCACCATGCTGCGCGCCAGCACCGGCACGACACTGCGGCGCGTCGTGCTGCCGCTGTTGAAACCGGCGCTCGTGGCGGCGCTGGTGTACAGCTTTGTGCGCAGCATGACCACCGTGTCGGCGGTGATTTTTCTGGTCACGGCTGAAAATGAATTGGCCACCACCTACATCATCGGCCGCGTGGGCAACGGCGACTACGGCGTGGCGCTGGCCTACTGCACGGTGCTGATCGTGTTGATGTCGCTGGCCACGGCACTGATTCAGTTCCTGGTGGGTGAACGCAAGCTGGGCCGCAGGAAGCAACAAGCATGATTTCAACTTCAGTGGGCAGCGCTGTTGGCCATCAAGCCGGCATCGAATTTCGGCAGGTCACCAAACGCTATGGCGGCGCCACGTCGCCGCTGGTCGTCAAAGGCATAAACATCACGGTACCCAAAGGCACGCTGACCACCATCCTGGGGCCCAGCGGCTGCGGCAAAACCACCACGCTGCGCATGATTGCCGGGCTTGACGCACCCAGCGGCGGGCAGATCTTCATTGATGGCCTGGAGGTCACCCACCTGGGCCCTGCCGAGCGCAATGTGAGCATGGTGTTTCAAAGTTATGCGCTGTTCCCGCACATGACGGTGCTCGGCAATGTGATGTATGGCCTGGACGTGTCGGGCGTGACCAAAACCGAGGCCAAGCAGCGCGCCCACGCAACGATGGAAACCGTGGGCCTGGCCGGCTTCGACACCCGCCTACCCAGCGAGTTAAGCGGCGGCCAGCAGCAGCGGGTGGCGGTGGCGCGCAGCCTGGTGCTGGAGCCCAGCGTGCTGCTGTTTGACGAGCCGCTAAGCAACCTGGACGCGCGCCTGCGCCGCAGCATGCGCGAAGAAATTCGCAGCCTGCAGCAGCGCTTGAAGTTGACGGTGGCTTACGTCACGCACGACCAGAGCGAAGCGCTGGCCGTCAGCGACCAGATCATCATCATGAACGCCGGGCTCATTGCGCAAGCCGGCACACCGCAGGCGCTGTATGCGCAGCCCAGCAGCGCATTTGTGGCCGGTTTCATGGGCGAGGCGATGCTGTTTGACGCCACCGCCGCCGCCGACGGCAGCGTGGTGCTGGGCCCCTTGCGCCTGCGCCCGCTGGTCTGCCCGGCGGTGGGGGCTGTGAAAGTGGCGGTGCGGCCCGAAGCCTGGCAGGTGCACGCCCGCGGCAGCGGCGCGGTGTTGCATCAACTACCGGGTTTGTTGCAAGGCCAGCTTTTGAAGCGCGCTTACCTCGGCAGTTTTCAGGAACTGACGGTGTTAACCGTGCTGGGCGAAATTTTCATCGTCAGCCCCGACACCACACGCGACTGGGCGCTGGGCGACAGCCTGAGCCTGAGCTTGAACGACAGCGGCGTCTCGGTGGTGGCGGCGGTTTGATGTGCAAGTTTTGTCTGATGCGGGGCCATGCCCCGCATCAGACAAGTTGACCGCCACCGCCCGTCAAGACACACGCGCTGCGCACCGTCCAGCAGAATCCATCCAGCAGAATCAAGCGCATGAAAAAATCAAGTTTCTTCGCCGACGCGGTGGCCCTGGTGGGTGCCGGCGCCATTGCCTGGCGGCGGCGGCAGGGCGGCGTGCCGCAGCAAGCCGTTGGCCTGGCCCCCACCATTCCACCGGCGCAGCCGCAAGGCAACATGCCGACGCTGAAAATGCCCACCGCCCAGGGCTGGGCGCCGGGCCAGTTGCCAGTGGCGGCGCCGGGGCTGAAGGTCAACGCCTTTGCGGCCGGCCTGAAACACCCGCGCTGGATTCAGGTGCTGCCGAATGGCGACGTCACCGTCGCCGAGGCGCTGTTTGAACCCGGCCCGGTGAAAACGCTGTTTGGCCATGCGATGGTCAGCACCATGAAGCGCGCGGCTGCGGTGGGCCCCAGCCCGAACCGCGTCACCTTGCTGCGCGACGCCAATGGCGACGGCGTGGCCGAACAGCGCTGGCCGCTGCTGGAAGGCCTGCGCCAGCCCTTTGGCATGGCGCTGGTGGGTGACACTTTTTATGTCGGCAACACCGACGGCGTGGTGGCCTACCCCTACACCCCGGGCAGCACGCGCATCAGCGCGCCAGAACGGCGCTTGAACACCTTCAAGACCTTGGGCCACTGGACGCGCAGCCTGCTGGCCAGCGCCGACGGCCAGCGTTTGTATGTGGGCGTGGGCTCGCTCAGCAACATCGGCGACAACGGCATGGCAGCCGAAGCCGGCCGCGCCTGCATCATCGAGATGAACCTGGCCAGCGGCCAGCAGCGCGAATTTGCAAGCGGCTTGCGCAACCCCGTGGGCATGGCCTGGGAACCGCACAGCGGCGCGTTGTGGACGGTGGTGAATGAACGTGACGGCCTGGGCGACGAAACGCCGCCCGACTATCTAACGTCG
>JAYUPP010000049.1:0-5130 GCA_043760045.1 Betaproteobacteria bacterium | reverse complement strand
GCGCGCGCATGCAGCACGTAGACCTCGCCCGTTTCCATCTCAAGTGCGGTGACGCCGAGCACCTGTCCGCTGGCGTCGCGAATGAGATCCAAGGCCATCCATTCCACCAGGAAATGGGTATTGGCGCGCAGGTTTCTTTGATAGAGGGTATGCAACATTGCGTGGCCCGTGCGGTCCGCCGCGCAACAGCTGCGTTGCACCGGGCGCTCGCCGAAATTCTGCGAATGCCCGCCGAAGGGTCGCTGATAGACGCTGCCGTTGTCGTTGCGATCGAAGGGCATGCCAAAGTGTTCCAGCTCGATCACCGCTTGCGGGGCCATGCGGCACATGAATTCGATGGCGTCCTGGTCGCCCAGCCAGTCGCTGCCCTTTACGGTGTCGTAGAAGTGGTAATGCCAGTTGTCTTCGGCCATGTTTCCCAGGCTGGCACCGATGCCGCCCTGCGCTGCCACGGTGTGGCTGCGGGTGGGAAATACCTTGCTCAGCACCGCCACGTTCAGTCCGGCCAGCGCCAGCTGCAACGAGGCACGCATGCCCGAACCGCCGGCGCCAATGATGACGACGTCAAACTTGCGGCGTGGCAAGGAGAAAACATTCGATATGTAGGTGGCGGCCATGTTCAAAGCCTCCACAGCACTTGGATGGCCCAGCCGATGCAGCCCACCAGCCAGCACAGCGTGAACACCTGCATTGCCAGCCGCAACGCCACCGGCTTCACATAGTCCATCCAGATGTCGCGCATGCCCACCCAGGCGTGCCAGCCCAGCGACACCAGCACCAGCAGCGTCAGCACTTTCATCCACTGCGCCGAAAAAATACCGGCCCAGCGGTCGTAACCCAGCGGGCCGCTGCTGAACACCACCTGCGCCAGCAGCACCAGCGTGAACAGCGCCATCAGCGTGGCGGTGATGCGCTGGCTGAGCCAGTCGCGCATGCCGTAATGCGCGCCCACCACCACGCGCCGGGAACCGTAATTCACTGCCATCTTGTTGTTGCCTCTTCGGGGTTTGGAAATGCGGGTGGGTAGCGTGCGGCTGCCAGCCGGGTCAATACAAATTGAACAGTTTGGCGCCCAGCACCACGGTGAGCAGCACGCTCACCACCAGCGTGACGACGGCCGACTGGCGGCCAAACTCTTTGCTGACGCTGTGCGTGGCGTCCATCCACAAGTGCCGCACGCCGGCAATGAAGTGGTGCAGGAAGGCCCAGATGAGCCCCAGCACGACGAGTTTCACGAACCACGCCGGCACCACACCGATGCCCAGCGCAAAGGCCGAGGTGAAACGCTCGTAGGACATTTCGGAGGTGAGGCTGACATCGAACAGCCACACCACAAAAGGCAGCAGCACAAACATCAGGCCACCACTGGCGCGGTGCAGGATGGACACCACACCGGCCAGCGGCAGGCGGTACTGCAGCGCATCGGCAAGGCGCATCGTGCCGGGGCGGGTGCGGGTGGTTGTTGGCATTGTTGTTTTCGCTCCCTGGATGGAATGGCTGGAATCGACACTGGCTTTTACAGCCGGCCGCGCTGCCGGCTTGCACTGTCGGCTTGCACTGCCGGCCATGACTTCGACCGGCCAAGACTTCAATCGGCCATGACTTCAACCCACTGAGTTTATTGCAATGCAGCAGACCTACCGGCCACTGTGGATGATGGAAATGAGCAGCAGATCGGACGCTTCTTTGCCGACCCGGCGGCGCACACGCTCTGCTTTTCAGCTGAGCTGATTGCGGTAGTGGTGGTGCGCCGTGTGGTAAAGCCCCCGGCGCAGTTCCACCGCCTTGTCGCCATAGGTGTAGGCCAGACGCTCAACCGAAAGCAAGGGCGTGCCCACCGGCACATCCAGCAACATGGCCTCTTCAGGTCCGGCCAGCACGGCGCGCAGTTGTTCTTCAGCGCGCACCATGTGCACCGCAAATTCAACTTCAAACAAGCGGTAGAGCGGCCCGCGCCAGGCCTCCAGGCGCTCGGCGGTCAGGCCTTTGAAGGTGGCACCCGGCAGCCACAGGTCGTCCAGCACCACCGGCCGCAGGCCGTCCAGCACCACCGGCCGCAGACCGTCCAGCACCACCGGCCGCAGACCATGGGGTGGCCGTCCCCCTGGCGGCGTCGCGGGCTGCTCATCGGCCGGCTCGTTGGGCAGGTCTGCGGGCGGCGCGGCAGCCCGCTTGGCCAGCAGCAGGCGCCGCACCTGCACAGCGGCGTCGCCGGGTTTCAGCCCCAGCAAACGCGCAACTTCAGCCGGTGCACGCATGCGCCGGCATTCCAGCATCTGGCGCTGCAGGCCGGGCTCGCCGCCTGCATCGGATGTCAGACGCAGAAACCGGTATTGCGTGGACTGCTCGGCGTGCGTGGCCACAAAAGTGCCTTTGCCTTGACGGCGCACCAGCAGGTTGTCTGTGGCCAGCTCGTCGATGGCCTTGCGCACCGTGCCCTGGCTGACGCCGAAGCGCGTGGCGAGCTCGTTTTCGCTCGGGATGGACTGCCCCGGCAGCCAGGCGCCGGCCTGCAGGCTGCGCACCAGGCGCTGCTTGATCTGCTGGTACAGGGGGCTGAAGGCGGGCGCGGTTTCCAGCACAGTGGCGCCGGCAGCGGCCAGCGCGGCGGTGTCGGCTTCGGGCGCACGCGAGTGTTGCTTCATGGCTGGCGATTGCATCACAGCGCCACCCCCGCCGCACCCCAATTCAAGCCAATTTTGTATCTTATATAAGACATAAGAAGCGGGTCAACATCTGCAGCGTGCACGCGCAACCTGGGGCACCGGCCTGGGGGCTGGTGCGGTGGCCAACCTTCATGCGGCGGGGGCAAGGGCCCGGGTCATGGAAAGCTTCCCCAGTAAACTTCGCGGGCCTTAGAAATCACGAGCGCACTGCCGCAGCTGCAGGCGCGCTGTGCAACCCCACCCCGCATTCCAGGAGACCTGCCCATGAGCAAGAAGCCCGTTCGCGTGGCCGTTACCGGCGCTGCCGGCCAGATCGGTTACGCCCTGTTGTTCCGCATCGCTGCGGGCGAAATGCTCGGCAAAGACCAGCCGGTCATCCTGCAGCTTCTTGAAGTTCCGATAGAAGGCCCGCAAAAAGCACTGCAGGGCGTGATGATGGAATTGGAAGATTGCGCCTTCCCGCTGTTGCACAGCATGGAAGCGCACAGCGACCCGATGACCGCTTTCAAAGATACCGACTACGCGCTGCTGGTGGGCGCGCGCCCGCGCGGCCCGGGCATGGAACGCGCCGATTTGCTGGCGGCCAACGCACAAATCTTCACCGCCCAGGGCAAGGCCTTGAACGCCAGCGCCAGCCGCAACGTGAAGGTGCTGGTGGTGGGCAACCCGGCCAACACCAATGCCTACATCGCGATGAAAAGCGCGCCCAGCCTGCCGCGCGAAAACTTCACAGCCATGCTGCGGCTGGACCACAACCGTGCCGCCAGCCAGATTGCCGCCAAAACCGGCAAGCCGGTGTCTTCGATCAAAAAACTGGCGGTGTGGGGCAACCACAGCCCCACGATGTATGCCGACTATCGCTTCGCCACCATTGAAGGCGCGAGCGTGAAAGACACGATCAACGACCAGGTCTGGAACGCCGACACCTTCTTGCCGAACGTGGGCAAACGCGGCGCGGCCATCATCGCCGCGCGCGGCGTGTCTTCAGCCGCATCAGCCGCCAACGCGGCCATCGACCACATGCGCGACTGGGCGTTGGGCACCGGTGGTGAATGGGTGACGATGGGCGTGGCCAGCAACGGCGAATACGGCATTCCGAAAGACCTGATGTTTGGTTTCCCGGTAACCACCGAAGGCGGCAGGTACAAGATCGTGGAGGGCCTGCCCATCGACGCTTTCAGCCAGAGCTGCATCGACAAAACCCTGGCCGAGCTGACCGGCGAACAGGACGGCGTGAAGCACCTGCTGTAAAGCGCGCAGTCCTGGCTCCCTCTGCCTTTCAGGCAGAGGGAGTAAGTTCAAGCCCCGCACACCGGGGCTTTTTCACTTTTTGCACCCTGCCATGACCACTGCCGTTGCCACTGCACTGCACCCTTCGCAAGCCCTCTTCGACCCCGACGAATTGGCGCGGGCCACCCTGCCCGTGTGTGACCACTACGCCGGCGTTGAAGTGCGCATGCGCAAGAGCCTGCAGCTGCAGGCCGAACTGGGCCCCGTGTTTGACGTCACGCTGGACAACGAAGACGGCGCGCCGGTGGGCGGCGAGCTTGACCAGGCGCAGCTGATAGCCGAACTGCTGAGCAGTGCTGACAACCGCCACGGCCGTGTGGGCGTGCGCCTGCTGCCTGTGGTGCACCCGCTGTTTGAAGACGTGCTGCACACGGTGCTGCGCGGCGCGCGTGCAGGCCCGCACGCGCCCGCTTACCTGATGTGCCCCAAGCCGCGCCACGCTGCCGACGCCGAGCGCGCCATCGCTTTGATCGACGCCGCACTGGTGGCCACCGGCACCGCCAAAGTGCCCGTGCACGCGCTGATTGAAACTCACGGCGCGCTGCGCGAGGTGTGGGCCATTGCCGCGCTGCCGCGCATCGAATCTTTGTCGTTTGGTTTGCTGGACTTTGTTTCGGCCCACCGTGGCGCCATCCCCGCCAGCGCGATGGGCGCAGCGGGCCAGTTTGACCACCCGCTGGTGGTGCGCGCCAAGCTGGAAATTGCCGCTGCCTGCCACGCCCACGGCAAGGTGCCTTCGCACTGCGTGGTGACCGAATTCAAAGACACCGAAGCCCTGCGCGCGGCCGCGCAGATGGCCAGCCAGCGGCTGGGTTACACCCGCATGTGGAGCATCCACCCGGCGCAGGTGCGCACCATCGTCGATGCCTTCGCGCCCGCTGCTGCCGAAGTGAGCCAGGCGGTGCAGATCATCGGCGCCGCACAAGCCGCCGGCTGGGGGCCCATACGCGATGGCGACACTCTGCACGACCGCGCCAGTTACCGCTATTACTGGCAACTGCTGCAGCGCGCCCATCGCACCGCGTTTGCCGGGGGGCCACAGTTGCCCGAAGCCGCCCGATCGGCTTGGTTCGATTCCCGAGCTGCCGGGTAGCATCAAGCCATGTTGAAAACCTGGGCTGCCGCTAGGGCGCAAACGTTGTTGCGCTGGCTGATGTGGGGCGCAGTGCCAACC
>JAYUPP010000048.1:0-14364 GCA_043760045.1 Betaproteobacteria bacterium | reverse complement strand
CGCTTCCAGCACCGTGATGGCACGTTCCAGGTTGTTGTCGGCCAGGTGCGACTGGGCGATCAGCCGGGTGGCCGGGCCGGCGGCGGCGGCCGTGTTTTGGGCGGCTTCCAGGTGCACACGCGCCTTCTCGGTTTCGCCCAGCGACAGGTGCGCCAGGCCGCCCAGCATCAGCAACTGGGGCCGGTGACGCAGCGCTTCGGCCGGCACCCGTTGCAGCATCTGCGCCACGCTGGCCATGCCACTGCGCGCGGCCTCAATGCGGCCCTGGCGGTCGGCCAGCAGCGCCGTCAAATACAGCACACGCGGGTCGGTGTTGGCAGTCGGCGCCAGCTGTTCGATGGCGGCCACCGCCTGCGGGCTGACGGGGCTGCCAGGCCGGTCTTCCAGCAGCAGGCCGGCGCGCACCACGCGTGCGTCTTGGGCCGCGCTGCTGTCGGGCGCCACGGCAATGCTGCGTTCGTAAAGGGCGAGTGCGGCTGCCCGGTCACCCAGGGCCAGCGCCACGTCAGCACGGGTGGCCAGCGCGGCGGCCGACTGCGGCGCCAGCGCCAGGGCTTTGTCAGCGGCGAGCCTGGCGCTATCGGCCTGGCCGGTGAGCAGCCGCGTGCGCGCCTCGGCCAACCAGCTGGCGGGCTGGGCGGGGTCGATTGCGCGTGCGGTTTCGATGTGGCGCTGCGCTGCGGCGGCCTGCCCCAGCATCGCGGCGGCTTCGGCTTTCATCAACAGCAGCGGCAAGCGCACATGGGGCACCAGGCCGGCGTCGTCGAGGCGGCTCTGGTCGAGCAGTGCTTGCGGCTGGCCCTGCGCCGACAACGCAGCGGCCAGCGGCAACACCACTTCGTTGCGGTCAGCGCCCAGCCGCAGCGCGTCGGTGTAAGCGGCTTGTGCCGCCACCCCGTCGCCCAGCAACAGCTGCACCTGGCCCAGCAGCTGGTGGATGGCCGGCACGTTGCGGTCGGCCTTCAGCGCACTGTGCAGCTGCCGCAAGGCGCCTGCGGCGTCACCACGCTGCAGGTGTTTGCGCGCTTCGTCGGCCAAAGGTAGCGCGCGCGCGGCGGCGGCGGCGTCGGGTTGATGGCCCGTGCCGGGCAGCGCTGTGGGCTTGCAGGCCACCAGAACGCACAACCACACGGGTACCAACAAGGCCTTCGGCAGGCGGGTGAGCCACCCTTCGAAGCCCGTGTGGACCGGGTGGCTGTGGGTGGTGACCGTAGCGATGAACATGGTGCCCATCGTAGGAGAAACCGGGGCCTTTTCCAGCCAACAACCGCCCGTGCAGCGTGTGTCCAGGGTGATGGCCCACCGCAGTGCGGCATTTGTGGGCGTCGCTGGTTGGCGTTTCGACAGGCCGGCCTGGCGGCTTGCTTGTACGCTTGCTTGTAGGCTTGCTTGTAGGCTTGCTTGCAGGCTTGCAAAACCGCAGGCTGCAAAGCCGCTGCGCAGTCCACCACCGGAGCCTTGCCATGAAGACCTTGACCGCCGCTGTGTTGTGCACCAGTGCCTGGTTGTTGCAGGGGCAGAGCCTGGCGGCCGCGCCCGCCTTGCCGTCCCGCAACGTGGCCTGGGTGGCTGCGGCCGGCGACGCCGATATTGACCGCGCTTTCGCGCAAGCGCGCGCCGAGCGCAAGCCGGTGGTTTTGTACTGGGGAGCCAGTTGGTGCCCGCCGTGCAACCAGCTGAAGGCGACGCTGTTCAACCGGCAGGACTTTGCGGTGCTGTCGCGCTCATTTGTGGCCGTTCATGTGGATGGCGACCGCCCGGGCGCGCAGGTCTTGAGCCGCCGTTTCAAGGTGACGGGTTACCCCACCGTGGTGCTGTTCAACGATCAGGGCCTGGAGATCACGCGCCTGCCCGGCCAGGTGGACGCGCCGCAGATGATGGCCGTGCTGCAGCTGGGGCTGGCGGGCGGGCGGCCGGTGAAGGCGGTGCTGGCCGACGCACTGGAGGGCAAGGCGCTGCAGCCGGCCGAATGGCGGCTGCTGTCGTTCTATTCGTGGGAAACCGACGAGCAGCAGCTGGTGACCAAAGGCGAACTCGCAGGCACGCTGCTGCGGCTGGCGCTGGCCAGCTCGGCTGCCAGCGCGGGCGCCGCCAAAGCCGACGCCGAAACCGAACACACCACACGCCTGTGGCTGAAAGCGGTGGCGGCCAGCACCGATGGCCAGGGTGTGAAAGCCGACGCGCCGCTGCGCGAGCGGGTGCTGCGGGTGCTGGCCGACCCCCTGCAGTCACGCCAGCACATGGACGTGTTGACGAACAGTGCCGACAGCATGGTGCGCACCCTGGAACCCGCTGCCGGCCCGGCGCGCGCTGCCTTGCTGCAGCGCTTCGACAGCACGCTGCAGCGTCTGCAGGCCGACGCCACGCTGTCGCGCGGCGATCGACTGGGCGCGCTGTGGGCGCGTGTGGAGCTGGCGCGGCTGGAACAAGCCAAAGACCGCCTGGCGCCGCAGTTGCCGGCACCGCTGGTGGCCGAGGTGCGCGAGCATGTGGCACGCCTGGACCGTGAAATCACCGACGGCTACGAGCGCCAGGCCGTCATTTCCGGCGCTGCTTACACACTCGTTCGTGCCGGTTTGTGGGCCGACAGCGAGGCGCTTTTGAAGGCGCAGCTGGCCAAGAGCCCGTCACCCTATTACCTGATGAGCCAGCTGGGCAGCGACGCGCGCAAGCAGGGCCGCAGCGCTGACGCGCTGGCCTGGTACCGGCAATCTTTCGAAAAGAGTGAAGGCCCGGCAACCCGGCTGCAATGGGGCGTGGGTTATCTGAACGCGATGGTGGACCTGTCGCCCGAGGACAGCGCCGGCATCGAAAAAACAGCCCGCCAACTGTTGACCGAAGCCGGCCAGGACGCGGGCGCCTTTGCCGGCCGCAGCGGGCGCGACTTGAAAAGGGCCGGCCAGAAGCTGCTGAAGTGGGCCGACCAGCCGCCCCGCGCCGCCGCGCTGGGGCGCCTGCGCAGCCAGGCGCAGGCGCTGTGCAGCAAGGTGGACACTGCGGCCGAGCAGCGCGCGGTGTGCGAGGCGCTGTTCAAGCCGGCGGCAGCAGCAGCAGCAGCGCCAGCGGCGTAGGCAGGCCTGGCTGCACTGTCGCATCGGCATTCATCGCCGAGCGCGTCACGGCCTGGCCCGCTGCCCGCTTGATGTGGAAGTGTTCCATGATCCGGGGCGTTGCCCCGGATCATGGAACTTAGCAGGCCTTCGCCGATACTCTGCGCCCCGTGATGCCCGTCCTTGAGCAAGCCACCATGCCGCGTTTACTGCTTGATGAACAGCACATCCACCCGTCGATCCGGCAGCACATTGCCCAGCTGCACGCAGGCACGGTGCGCCAGGTGCAAGACGCGGTGGCGCAGCATGCGGTGGTGGTGGTGGGCATGCAGGGCAACCCCGTTGTGGGTCGTGCGCGCAGGCTGTTGAAGGGCGCCGGTTTGGCGCATCACTACCTGGAATACGGCAGTTACTTCAGCCAGTGGCGGCGGCGCAATGCGCTCAAGTTGTGGTGCGGTTGGCCGACATTCCCGATGGTGTTTGTCAAAGGGGTGCTGGTGGGCGGTGCTGATGATGTGGCGGCCTTGTTGGCCCGCGGTGAACTGCAGCGGATGCTGGCCTGAACGTGGCGGGCGCTGTCAAGCGTTGCTGCGCTGCGCTGTTGCCGGCGCTGGCCGTGCTGCTGGCCACCGGCCTGCCGTCCAGCTCGGCGGCTGCTGCGGACAAGCGGGCCGGCCTGCAACCTTGCCGCCTGCAAGGTGTGGAGCACGGCGCGCTGTGCGGCAGCTTGCGCCGGCCGCTGAACCCGGCGCAGCCTGCAGGCACCACCATCGACGTGCACTTCGCAGTGCTGCCGGCGCTGGCGCGCAACCGCAAACCCGACCCGGTGTTTTTTTTCGCCGGCGGCCCCGGCCAGAGTGCGCTGGAACTGGCTGGCGGCGTGAGCCGGCTGCTGGCGCGGCTGTCCAACCGTCGCGATCTGGTGCTGATCGACCAGCGGGGCACCGGCCTGAGTGCACCGCTGCGCTGCGCGCCGCTGCCCCCCAGCACCCCACTTGCACAAGGCCTGGACCCTGCACAACAGTTGCGGCGTTATGACGACTGTTTGAAGTTGTTGCAGGCGCTGCCACATGGCGACCTGCGCCACTACACCACGGCGCTTGCGATGCAGGATGCCGACGCCGTGCGCCAGCGGCTGGGCGTCGAGCGCGTCAACTTGGTGGGCGGCTCTTACGGCACCCGCGCGGTGCTGGACTACATGCGCCAGTTTCCGCATTCCACACGCCGCGCGGTGCTGGACGGAGCGGCGCCACCCGACATGGTGTTGCCGGCCTCTTTTGCCATCGACAGCCAGGCCGCGCTCGACGCAGCCTTGGGCGCGTGTGAGAGCGAAGCCGCCTGTCAGCAGCGGTACCCCGCGCTGCGCGCCGAATTTGCGGTGTTGCTGAAAAGCTTGCCACGCATGTTTGTGGTGGCCCACCCGCTGACCGGTGCCGTCGAAAACCTGAGTGTGGACCGCGACGCCCTGATGTCGCTGTTGCGCGCGCCGCTGTATACGCCGGCGCTGGCGGCGGCGCTGCCGGCTGCCTTGCACGAAGCGGCGCAAGGCCGTCTTTCGCCGCTGGCCGGCCTGGCCAGCGCGCTGGGCAGCAGCGGCGGCGGGCGGCGCAACGGCCCGTTGTATGAAGGCATGCACTTTTCCGTTGTGTGCAGCGAAGACCTGCCGCGGCTGGGGCAGAGCGCTGAACCCCCCGCAGCCGACTTCGGCAGCGGCTTCGCCGAACATTACCGCGCGGTGTGCAAAAAGTGGCCGCAGGGTGCCCTGCCAGCGGCGTTCTACACGCTGCCACCGGCCCCACACGCCACGCTGGTGCTCAGCGGCGGCGCCGACCCCGCCACACCGCCGCGCCACGGCCAGCGCGTGGCCACCGCGCTGGGTGCGCGCGCGCGGCATCAGGTGGTGGAGCACGCCGGCCACGGTGTGATGAGCCTGCCCTGCATGCGCGATGTGATTTACCGTTTCATCGATGCTGAGAATGATGACGACGCGCTGCAGGTCGATGCCGCCTGTGCCGCCAAAGTGCCGCGCCCGCCGGCGTTCCTGCCATTGACCCCTACAGCGGGGCCCGCGCAATGATCGAAGTGCAGCACTTGCGCAAGCATTTCAGCCAGGGCGGTGGCCGCCAGCGGCGCACCGTGCTGGCCGTGGACGGTGTGAACTTCACAGCCGCCAACGGCTGCATCACCGGGCTCCTGGGCCCGAACGGCGCCGGCAAAACGACGACGCTGCGCATCGCTGCCGGGCTGATTGACGCCGATGGTGGCCAGGTGCGGGTGGACGGCATCGACGTGGCACGCCAGCCCACCGCCGCGCTGGCGCGCATGGGCGTGCTCAGCGACGCGCGCGGCCTGTACCCGCGCCTGACCGCGCGCGAGAACATCGTCTACTTCGGCCGTTTGCACGGCATGACTGCGGCGCAGGCCCAGGCCCGTGTGGCGGTGCTGGCTGAGCTGCTGGACATGGCGCCGCTGCTCGACCGCCGCACCGAAGGTTTCAGCCAGGGTGAACGCATGAAAACAGCGCTGGCGCGTGCGCTGGTGCACAACCCGCACAACATCGTGCTCGACGAGCCCACCAACGGCCTTGACGTGCTGGCCACCCGCGCCTTGCGCAACACGCTGCGCCGGCTGCGCGACGAAGAAGGCAAGTGCATTGTTTTTTCCAGTCACATCATGCAAGAGGTGGAACGCCTGTGTGACCACGTGGTGGTGGTGTCGCACGGGCGCACCGTGGCCGCCGACACCGTGCAAGGCTTGAAGCGTGCGGCCGGTGACGTGCCTGACTTTGAAGACGCTTTTGTCAGGCTGGCGTTTGCCACCGATGCTGCCGCAGCTGCCGCCCGCGCCGCCGCACATCAATCCGCAGACCCGTCGGCAGACCCGTCCGCACCATGAACGCCGCCTGGGTGGTCTACCTCAAAGAGTTGCTGGACGCTCTGCGCGACCGCCGCACGCTGCTGATGGTGCTGCTCAGCTCGGTTGCAGTGGGGCCGCTGGTGCTGGTGATGGTCTCCACTTTGGTGGCCGGCATTGAAAAACGTGCCGAGGCGCGCGAAGTGGTGGTGTACGGCCTGCAGCATGCCCCCACGCTGCACAACTTCTTGCTGCGCCAGACCTACACCGTGCTGGAAGCTGCGCCGGGTTATGAACAGCAGCTGCGCGACAGCAAAGCCGCACACCCGGTGCTGGTGGTGCCCCCCGGCTTCGAGGCCGACCTGGCGAGCGGGCAGACACCGCAACTGGAACTGGTGAGCAGCAGCGCCAATCAGCGCGCCCAGGGCGGCACCGGCGCGGTGCTGCGCTTGCTGCGCGGCTTCAACCAGGAGCAAGCCACCTTGCGCCTGGCGCTGCGCGGCGTGGCACCAGCGGCGCTGGAAACCGTGCAGGTGCAAGAGCGTGACCTGGCCGAGCCCGGCACGCGCGCCGCCCAGTTGACCACGATGGTGCCGTTTTTTGTGCTGATGGCGGTGCTGTACGGCGCGTTGAATGCGGCGCTGGACAGCACCGCCGGTGAACGTGAGCGCGGCTCGCTCGAGCCGCTGCTGATGAACCCGGCATCCCGCTGGTCGCTGGTGCTGGGCAAATGGGGCGCCGTGGCCACCGTCGGCCTGCTGATCGCCGTGTTGTCATGCCTGAGTTTTCTGCCCGGGCAGTGGCTGTTGCAAAGCGAAGTGCTGGCGTCGATGTTCAGGTTTGATTTTGCTGAAGCCCTGGCCTTCATCGCGCTGCTGCTGCCCCTGGCCGGCGCCTTGGCGGCCGCGTTGATGGCCATTGCGATACGCTGCAAGACCTTCAAGGAAGCGCAAGCCAGTGTCACGGTGGTGGTGCTGGCGGTGTCGATGCTGCCGCTGGTGACGGTGTTCAACCAGGAAGGCAACGCGCCGTGGCATTTGTGGGTGCCGGCGCTGGCGCAAGTGTCGCTGATGGGCCGTGTGCTGAAGGGCGAAGTGCTACCCTGGGCCGACGTGCTGCTGCCGTTGGCGGTGTGTGCGGCGCTGGTGCTGCTGGGGGTGGCTTTTGTGGCGCGCACCCTGCGCACGGCAGCGCTGAAATAGCGCTGCGGCGTTCTGGACTTCAGCCACCGTTCAAGCAGCGCGACGCAGGTCGCGCAAGCCACGCCGGTCCAGGTCCGCATCACAGTCGCTGGAACGGCTGTGTGCGCGGCCGGGTGCGTCAACCAACGCGCGCCAGTTTAAGTTCTGCAGCCGCGGGCGTGGCGCCAGTTCTGCAGCCGTTGCGGCGTGCTGCTCGTACCGTTCGGTCAGGGTCTGCAACTGCAGCCGCTGTTCCAGCGCGGGCACGCGACGCGTCAAGTCGGCGACCGTGTCCCGAAGCTGTGCGCAGACCGGCAACTGCCAGGGCAACGCATGAACGATGCGGTTCACGGCGATGGTCCTTGCCAGGCCTGACACCGGAGCACTGAAGCTGTCAACGAACTGCAGGTTGGTGATGATGGAGTTCGGATCGGCCAACATCACGATCCCTGGCTGGACTTCAATCCACTCCCAGGCCAAGCCGACATCTGCGTTTTCGCCTTCCGCCACCCACACGGTGTCGCCAGCGCGCAAACCCGTGGCGCTGCCGTCGTCGCGGATCTGCGTACCCACGAGATTGAAGCGGGGCAGCTTGTCCGTCTCTGGCGGAAGGTACCATTCAAGTGTGGCCCACGACTTGATCATCCACGATTGAATATTCAAAGCGGCTCCTCAGGGAGTGGTTACAGGCCACGATCGTCGCGGCCCACCCCATGGATCGCAACCTAGCAAGGTTGGTGGCCCCCTAACTTCCATGATGCGGGGCGATGCCCTGGATCATGAAAGACCTCCACATCAGCATGCGTCAACAGGACTATCTGGATGTCAGCGCCGCACCCGATCGTTCATCGTTTGAACGGCGGCTGGTGCAATGCGTGAACAACCTGGGCTTCGAGATCGCCACGGCGGTCTTGGCCATTGACCTGCCGGGGCAAAAGCCGGTTTTCATCACCATCGGCAACACCCCCGACGCTTTTCTCGAGGCCTCCAGAAGCGACGGCTGCGCCAAGCGCGACCCGGTGCTGATGCGGCTGAAAACGATGAGCACGCCGTTTGTCTACGACCAGGCCACCTACGTGAAAAGCAACGCGGGAGACCTGTGGGAAGAGCAGGCGGCCTTTGGATACCACACCGGCATTTCAATGGCGCTGCACATGGCTGAAGGCCGCCACTTTTTGCTGGGCGTGGACCGTGCCACGCCCTTGCCGCCCTCGGGTGACTTGGTGATGCGCATGATGGCCGACCTGCAACTGCTGGCCGTGTATGCGCAGGAAACGGCGGTGCGCGTGCTGTTGCCCGAAGACGAACCCAAAGGCCCGCTGCCGCGCTTTACACCGCGCGAGCGCGAGGTGTTGGCGTGGACGCGGGAGGGCAAAAGCGCCTGGGCCGTGGGCCAGATCTTGGCGATGAGCGAGCACACCGTGAACTACCACTTGCGCAATGTGATGCGCAAGTTGGGCGTCTCCAGCAAGCACACGGCCATTTTGCGGGCCCTGTCGTTGGGGCTGCTGTAGCCGCTGCTGCAGAGGTTGCTGGTTGCTGGCTGCTGGTTACTGGCTGCTGGTTACTGGTTACTGGTTACTGGCCCCATGCGCGCGCAGCGCGGGCGGTTTTCGCGGGTCGAGCCGGCCCTGCGCGGCTTGGGCGGCCGGCTGCCGCACAATCGGCGTACAACAAAAAGCCAAAGCAGTCAAGTCACAAAGGCCTAGAGCTTTGCGGACAGGGAGAGGTTTGATTCAATTCGTGCAGCGAATCGCGAATTCCTGCACACCCTCAACCCACCCCGGAGTCCATCACCATGACAACCGTTAAAACCGCTACCCGCACCACGTCTTTTCCCCGCACGGGCAGTGGTTGGTAACACCGCACCCGGTTTCTGATTTCAGGCGCCCGGTTGCGGCGCGGTTAACACTTCCAGGCGAGCCAACCAACGCAGTGCGCTGCGTTGGCTGGTGCCACACATTTCAGGCGTCGGCTGCAGCGATGAGCAGACCAGCGGACGCTCCGGCAGGCCAAACAGCGCGCGGCGCTGTTCAGCGCTCAGATGTGTGCATCGTTGGCCCGCAGCTTTTCCCATCGGCATGCCTGGCATGGCAGAGCTGATAGAGGGCGCCGTGCAACAGGCGCCACAGTCGGTGCGGCATTGCATCGGCAGATGGTAGCGTTGGCCGCAGCGCATACACGAGGCACGCCGTGAGCGCCCCAGGCGCCTAAAATTGCGGCATGCAGCATCCCCAGGAATTTGACGTCATCGTCGTCGGTGGCGGTCACGCCGGCACCGAAGCCGCGCTGGCCGCCGCGCGCATGGGCTGCACCACGCTGCTGCTCACGCATAACATCGAAACGCTGGGGCAAATGAGTTGCAACCCCAGCATCGGCGGCATCGGCAAGGGCCACCTTGTCAAAGAGATTGATGCGCTGGGTGGTGCGATGGCGGCGGCCACCGACGAGGCCGGCATTCAGTTCCGCATCTTGAACGGCAGCAAGGGCCCAGCGGTGCGCGCCACGCGGGCGCAGGCCGATCGCGTGCTCTATCGCGCCGCCATACGCCGGCGCATCGAAAACCAGCCAAACTTGTGGTTGTTCCAGCAGGCGGTGGACGACCTGGTGCTGGAGGGCGACCGCGTCGCCGGCGCCATCACCCAGGTCGGTGTGAGGTTTCGGGCCCGCGCTGTGGTGTTGACTGCCGGCACTTTTCTGGACGGCCGCATTCATGTGGGTTTGCAAAACTACAGCGCAGGGCGTGCGGGCGACCCACCGGCCGTCAGCTTGTCAGCGCGGCTGAAGGAACTGAAGCTGGCGCAGGGCCGCCTGAAAACCGGCACACCGCCGCGCATTGATGGCCGCAGCATCGACTTTCTGCGCTTGCAGGAACAACCCGGCGACCTGAATCCGGTGCCGGTGTTCAGTTTCATGGGCAACACCAGTCAGCACCCCCGGCAGGTGCCGTGCTGGATCACGCACACCAACAGCCGCACACACGACATCATCAAAAGCGGCTTTGACCGCAGCCCCATGTTCACCGGTGTGATTGAAGGAGTAGGCCCACGCTACTGCCCCAGCATCGAAGACAAAGTAAACCGTTTTGCCGACAAAACCAGCCACCAGATTTTCCTCGAACCCGAGGGTTTGAGCACCAACGAGTTTTACCCCAATGGCATCTCAACCTCGCTGCCCTTTGATGTGCAACTGGCGGCGGTGCAAAGCATGGTGGGCCTGGAGCGCGCGCACATCCTGCGGCCCGGTTATGCCATTGAGTACGACTATTTCGACCCGCGTGAGCTGAAGCCCAACTTCGAAACCCGTGCCATCCAAGGCTTGTTTTTCGCTGGGCAGATCAACGGCACCACGGGTTATGAAGAAGCCGCCGCCCAGGGGCTGTTTGCGGCCGTGAACGCGGCCTTGCAGGTGCAGGGCCGTGAGCCCTGGTTGCCGCGCCGCGACCAGGCTTACCTGGGTGTGCTGGCTGACGACCTGGTGAGCAAGGGCGTTACCGAGCCGTACCGCATGTTCACCAGCCGTGCCGAATATCGCCTGCAGTTGCGTGAAGACAATGCCGACTTGCGTTTGACAGAAGCCGGCCGGCAACTGGGCCTGGTGGACGAGGCACGCTGGGCGGCTTTCAACTTGAAGCGCGAGCGGCTGGAACGCGAGCTGCAGCGCCTGCGCAGCACCTGGGTGCGGCCGGCCACCCTGCCCGCTGCCGACGCGGAGCGCTTGCTGGGCAAGGCGCTGGAGCACGAATATCCGCTGTCCGACCTGCTGCGCCGCCCCGGTGTAGGCTTCGACGCGGTGGCCGAGGCCGCCCGCCTGGCCGGGCACACCGATGTTTCACGTGAAACTTTGGGCCTGGAATGGGGCACGCTGGCGGCTGCTGAAGTGATTGAGCAGGTGGAAATTGGCCTCAAATACGCCGGCTACATTGACAAGCAAACCGAGGAAGTGCAGCGTGCTTCTGCTTTTGAAAACCTGAAGCTCCCCGACGAGCTCGACTACGCGCAGGTGCCGGCTTTGTCTTTTGAAGTGCGGCAAACGCTCACGCGCCACCGGCCGGCCACGCTGGGCCAGGCTTCCCGCATGTCGGGGGTCACGCCGGCTGCGGTGTCTTTGTTGCTGGTGCATCTGAAAAAACGCCGCTTCACCGGTTTTGCGCCGGGTGCACCCGCAGTTGAATCCGCAGCCTGATGCAGGCTGCAGAACAAGACTGGTTGCTGCGACAGGTGTGCGGGCCACTCGGCCTTGCCGTCAGCGACTTGCAGGCAAGCCGGCTGCTGGGCTATATCGATTTGCTGCAGCGCTGGAACGCCACCTACAACCTCACGGCCGTGCGTGACCGTCCTGGCATGCTGACCCAGCATCTCGCCGACTGCCTGACAGTGCTGCCGGCTTTGCAGCGGCACCTGGCGTCAGCAGCGCTATCGACGCCGCCCCGCCTGCTGGATGTGGGCAGCGGCGGCGGCCTGCCGGGTGCTGTGCTCGCCATCATGCTGCCGCAGCTGCAGGTGACCACGGTTGACACCGTGGGCAAAAAAGCTGCATTTGTGCGCCAGGTGGCGGGTGGCCTTGGCCTGCCCAATCTGAACGCTGTGCATGGCCGCGCTGAGACGATGCAGGTGCTGCCACAAGACGTTATCGCGGCTCGTGCTTTCTCTTCGCTGGCCAACTTTGTTCACCTGACGCAGCAGCACCTGGTGCCCGACGGCGTGTGGATGGCAATGAAAGGCAAAACACCGCAGGAAGACATGGCTGCGCTGCCGCTCAGCATTGATGTGTTTCACGTGGAACAGCTGGCCGTGCCGGGGCTGGATGCAGAGCGTTGCCTGGTGTGGATGAAACCGCGTGGCGCAGCAACCGCCCAACAAACTCCAAAAACGGAGACTGAATGAAAAACAACAGGGCGTTGCCCTCGGCAAAACCAGCCAGCCAGGCCCCTGCGCCAGTGCGGCTGTTGCCCAAGCTTGTGGCCGTTGCCCTGTTGGTGGTAGCTTGCACCGCCGCCCTACCCCAATTGCCTGCGCAGTCTCAAGAAGCAACCGTTACGGCGCTGCCCAGCCTGAACGTGCCGGCCTACATGGGCACCTGGTACCAGGTGGCCTGGTTACCGAACCGCTTCCAGAAGCAATGTGTCAGTGACACCTCGGCAACTTACCGTCAGCTGCCCGGTGGCCAGGTGGAAATCAACAACCGCTGCCGCCTGGAAGACGGCAGCACCGACAGCGTAAACGGCATCGCGCGCCCCGCAGGGTCTGTGATGCGTGGCGATCAGCTGCAGCCTGCGCAGCTGGAGGTGAGTTTCCTGCCCCCGCTGCTGCGCTGGCTGCCCATCTGGGGCTCGTATTGGGTGCTCGACATGGCGGTCGACGGCCGGTACGCCGTGGTGAGCGAGCCCACACGTGAATACATGTGGGTGTTGGCGCGCCAGCCCTCCTTGCCGAGCGTCGATGAAAATGCGATCCGCGCGCGCCTGGCACAGTTCGGTTTCCGCGATTTGAGCCGTTGGCAGGGTCACCGCCACACCAAAACGGCGCCGATGTCAGTGCCCGCGCTCTCGCCCGCGCCGGCTCCAGCTACAGCGACAGCGACAGCCAACGCCGCGGTGCCGAAAAACCAAACCCGATAATGTGGACATCTCAAATGATCCGGGGCACTGCCACGCGTCATGAAAGTGAGCTCCAGCCTGAATTTCAGGACTCGGGGCCACCCTCGAATCAGGGAAAACCTTCACACCAACCCAACGGTAGAGAGCCCCACCACCACCATGCTTGGCATTGCTGACTACGGCGCGTTCTGCGCCGCCATCCTGGTTTTCCTGGCTTTGCCAGGGCCGGGCACTTTTGCGCTGCTGACCTCTACTGCAAAGGGTGGTCTGAGAGCGGGCGTCGCCGCCACGCTGGGTGTCATCGTCGGTGACCAGGTGCTGATGTGGCTGGCGGTTGCAGGCGTTGCCGCACTGCTGGCCACTTATCCAGTGGCTTTCAAAGTGGTGCAGGTGGCGGGTGCCGCCTATCTGGTCTTCATCGGTTTAAAGTTAATCTTCACCAAACCCGGCGCTGCATCGCTCATCCGTATCGAGCCCCACCACTACGCGCGGCAGGCGTTTTTCATCACCCTGCTGAACCCCAAGGCCATCGTTTTTTATATGGCCTTTTTTCCGCAGTTCATCAGCCCGTCCCAGCACCAGGGTGCCATCACCTTTGCCGCCATGGCAGCCACCATTGCCTTCATCACGCTGGCTTACGGGTTGACCTTGTGCGCATTTGCAAACGCCGTCAGCGCCCATGTGCGTGCACACCAGCGGCTGGCCCGAGGTTTAGAGAAACTGGCCGGCGTATTTCTGGTTGGTTTTGGCATCAAGCTGGGCACGCAGTGAGCAGTCTGTCGGCCCCCAGCGGCATGCGTGTGTTTTGTGTCGCGAACCAAAAGGGCGGTGTTGGTAAAACCACCACCACGGTGAACCTGGCCGCCGGCCTGGCGCAAGAGGGCCAGCGTGTGTTGGTGGTTGATCTCGACCCGCAAGGCAATGCCACCACCGGCTCGGGAATCGACAAACGCACGCTGAAGGCCAGCGTGTATGACGTGCTGTTAGAGGCCGGCACCATCGCCGAAGCCGCCCAGCGCAGCCCGCACGGGGGTTACCAAGTGCTGGGCGCCAACCGTGAATTGGCCGGTGCCGAGGTGGAGCTGGTAGAGCTGGAGCGCCGCGAGCGCCGCCTGAAGGCCGCGCTGGCCATGGTTGCTGGCAGTTACGACTTCGTGTTGATCGACTGCCCGCCGTCACTGAGCCTGTTGACGCTGAACGGTTTGTGCGCCGCGCACGGTGTGGTGGTGCCGATGCAGTGTGAATACTTCGCGCTGGAAGGTTTGTCAGACCTCGTCAACACCATCAAGCAGGTGCACGCCAATCTGAACCCTGACCTGCAGATCATCGGCCTGCTGCGGGTGATGTTCGACCCCCGCATCACGCTGCAGCAGCAGGTCAGCGAACAACTGAAGTCGCACTTTGGCGAGAAAGTGTTCAACACCGTGATTCCGCGCAATGTGCGCCTGGCTGAAGCGCCCAGCTACGGCCAGCCCGGCGTCACCTTCGACCCCAGCAGCAAGGGCGCCTTGGCTTTTGTCGAATTTGCCAAAGAGATGGTGCAGCGACTCGGGGCGCGCCGTGCGGCCTGAGAGGCTGAGATTCTTTCGTTCATGCCCGCTTTGCAGGCCAAAACGCACCCACTCGTCGTTGCAAATGCTCGCCATAGCCGGGCTATGGCTGTGCTTTGCGCCTGGATTGG
>JAYUPP010000047.1:0-5139 GCA_043760045.1 Betaproteobacteria bacterium | reverse complement strand
CCGAGACGGCCTGGAAGTCCGTCGGCGCCGCGGCGCCGGTCATGGCCACAAAGCGGTGCTGCGGCCAGCGCTCGATGTGCGCGGGATGCACGCTGTCGCCGGGCAAGCACACCAGCAGCGGCGTCGCCCACCCCTGCAGCAAGGCCGGCAGTTGCGCTTCGCCCGCCGTGTCCACCACCAGTGCGCCCAGGCCCGCCGCCGCCATCATCTGGCGCGTGCGGTCGGTGGGAAAACCGGGGTTCAGCGGCACCACGCCGCAACCCGCCATCAAGCCGCCCAGCAAGCCGGTGTAAACGGGCAGCGAGCGGCTGGCCAGAATGCCGACCCGCGCCGGGGCGTCTGCGCTGCGCTGCCGGTGCAGTGTTGCGGCCAATGCCAGCGCCAGCGAGCGCAGCCCTGCATAACTGAACAACTGCCCGGCAACATCAAGCGCCGGGCGGTCCGGGTGATGCTGCGCCGAGTGCAGGAATCCGGCGTGCAGGCCGTAGGGTTGCAGCGGGGGCGCAGAAGGGTGCGCAGAAGGGTGCGCAGAAGGAGGCAAGGGTGTCACGCTGCTCATCTCAGGCCTGTGTTGATGCGGCAATGTCAAAACCGGGTTGAACTCACGGGGTGTTTTCCAAGGGACGCTTCGGCCGCCCTGTCTGGCTGCCCGCGCGCGAGCAGCGGTTTCAGCCGGCGCGCACTGCTTTCGCGCAGCCAGCCCACCAAGCCCGAGAGCGTGCGCGGATTGAACGCCAACAGCCCGCGCCGCGCGCGCCGGTGCGTCATCCACTGGTTTTTGTAGGCGTCGTCGCCACTCAGGTAGTCGATTTCCTGCACCCGGTCGACATCGATCACATGGCGCATCAAATGCGCCGTCAACAGGCTGCCGGGCGACAAATGACGGAAGGCCGGGTCGTAGGCCAGTTTGTAGATGTTGGCCTTGTTGCAGGCCACGATCCACAACTGCGCCGCCACCACCTGCGAGCCCACCGTGGCCAGGCCCAGGCGCAACCAGCCGCGCTCTGCGCACAGCGCGGCCAGGCCGGGGATGAAACCCTCATGAGGCTCGGCCTGTTTCCAGCTGGCCTGATAGACGCGCGTGAACGCGGCTGTGGCGGCAGCCGCCGCTTCGGGGCTGCTGACGATGTCGAACTTTCCCCCGGCAGCAACGAATTTTTTGCCCATGCGGCGCAAGGTGTTGCGAACGTCGCCCGGCCGCTCGGCCAGGTATTGATCGGCGTTACCGGCCACCGGCAGGTACCAGTTGCCAAAACAAAAGTAGTCAAACGGCAGCAGGCCGGCTTGCGACATCGCGGTGTGCAGCAAGCTGTAGCCCGCAGACTCGGGCGCCATTGGCGCGAGTTGCAGCGAACGCAAAGGGGCGTGCACTTGGGCCACCTGTTGCAGCAGCAGCGTCAGCTCTGCGGCCTGCACGTCAGCCGCCAGTGCGGGCGCGAAGAGCGAGGTGTAGTAGTTGCCCATAGCCTGCACTTCGCGGCCCAGAACGGCCCGCTTTTCCAACACCGGCAGTGCAGCCACGGCCTGGCCATCACGGCGCAGCACGTGCACACACAGCCGCGCCTGCGCGCCAAAAACGGTGCGGGCCAGATTGCGATACCAGGCCAGGCCCATCTGCGGGTCGGTGCGCTCGGCGCCTTCAAACAGTTGCGCCACATCCGCTGGCACAGCGTTCAGGTCGTGCAGCGCCAGCGTGCTCAAGCCCGCCGCGCTGACGTACTCACCATCCCGCATCAAGCCTTGTTCTGCCGGCCGACAAAACTGACGAGTGCGCCCACTGTGGCAAACGTGTCGCTGTTGATTTCGTCTTCGTTGATGACAAAACCGAAACGATCTTCCAGCGCGGCAATCAGCGACACCACGGCCATCGAGTCGAGTTCGGGCACGGCCCCACGCAGGTGGGTATCGGGCCCAAAAGTGGCGCTGCGGCCATTCAGGCTGAGCACTTCATCCAGCACGGCGAGTACTTGATCGGTCAACAACATGCGGTTGGAGGCAGTGGGCTGATCAGAAGGAGTGAACAAACGTTGCACAAGTCTAAGGCCGCAGCGCTGAGTGGCTCACCCGCTGCGGCGCACCAAACGTTGGTTTGTGACGGAGCAGCCCTTTCACGTGCTGCGCGGCGCTGGTCGGGGCTTGGGGTGGCTTCACGAGGTTTCGTGCTTGCAGTCAGCCGCCAAGCCCTGCTGCGCCGCCGGCAGAAAACGTTCGCTCACAGTTCAGGCGTCAGCGACGCCCAAGTCACTGCCAGGGCTGCCGATATGCCTCGGCATGCCACGTTCAATTCCTGTATTCCATCAGCCCGCTGCCTGCCCACGACCGTCGGTGGTGGGGCCCGCTGAATTTCCACCGGTTGATCAACTGCGACGATCGTTTTTCAGCACCGCGTTGCTGTCGCTGGGGTCGGCCCAATTGTTGGTGGGGTGTGGTGGTGGCGGTGGTGGCAGTGAACCTGCAGCGGCGCCCACGGAACGCCCGGCGGGTTTGGCGCCGACACCGATTAATCCCCCGGCGCCAGTCGCACCGCCTGCACCCGCACCCCTGCCGGCACCGGCACCGTCAGCCACACCTGCACCGACACCTGCGCCCGCGCCTGTTCCTGCACCGGCACCCGCACCCGCACCGGCACCGGCACCGGCACCGGCACCTGCACCGACACCGGCGCCCACGCCAGCACCGACACCGGCGCCAGCGCCCGCTCCAACAGCGGCGCCGGCGCCTGCAAACCCGGCCCCAGCGTTACCCACCCCGCCCAGCTGGTTGCCCGCAGCCGGCCAGGTCGGCCTGTTGACGCAAGCCAACGGCGGTTTGAGCAACAGCTTCATCAGCCAGTGCGTGCCTTACTTTTCGCCTTACTACTTCGCCAAGATCGTCAACGACTACAGCGGCAGCTTCCTCAACCCCTATTTCGGCAGCCATGGCGCGGTGCTCTTTTTCGGCGGCGGGCATGCCGCCACCAACGACAACAGCCTGGCCGCCCTGGTGCTGGGGCCAGCGGCCTGCAGCTTCAGAAGGCTTGTAGACCCGTCACCGCTTTTTGGCAGCGACAGCAGCAACGCCACGATTGGCGCCAACACACTGACGTCGAATATCAGCTTCATCAACATGACCTATGCCGAATACACGGTAGACGGCAAACCGGCAGCACCCCACAGCTACAGCAGCGGCGACGTGATCGGCCCGGCGCACGGCGGCGCCGCCCAAGGCAGCTTCATCCGCGTGCTGAATTCGGCGGCGGGGATGATCGGTCTGGCCGGCGCCGAAGCCGCCCACCAGGTGGACTTCAGCACCACTGTGGGCCCCTACCGCTGGCAACGTGTCACCAACAATGTGGGCTTCAACGGCAGCCCGACCGGCAACGGTACCAAGCTGGCGCCACCCAACTGGACGGCCTGGGTGCCAAGCCAGAACCGCATCTACACCGAATCGCGCATGGCGGGCGCTGTCCCTCGCCTGTCCTGGTTCGACCGTGCCAGCCATCTCTGGGTCACGGGCACCGGGGGTCAACGGTTGAACGATGCAGAACACGGCTCGGTCTCGGGCGCGATGTTCCATGTGCCGCAACGCAACCTGCTCGTCTTCGCCGATTGCAAAGCCGGTGTGTTGCGCCTGCAGTATCTGGACACCACGCTGAGCCAGCCTTCCTGGGTGACCAGTGTCAGCATGAGCCAGCCGGTGCCGCTGGAACTGGCCTTCACCTCGGCCTGCTGGTGTGAAGACAACCAGCGCATCCTGGTCGGCGAATTGCAGGGCGACAACGCCGCAGTGGTGGAAGTGGAAATCCCGCTGAACCTGGGCACCCGCTGGGCCGCCACGCGGGTGCCGTTTGGCGCCGGGCAGACCATACCCTGGGCGACCAACGCTTCCTACAAGAAGTGGACCTACAACCCGCGCATCAAGGCGGTGACCTACTTTCCACGCGCCGACCCGCAGGGCCTGAACGACGTGGTCTACGTCTACCGCCCGCGCAACACCTGAACGTGCGCGAGTGAATGTTGACGCCAGCGGCATGGCGTCACACCCCTTCAAGCTGCCGGGCGGTGCCCGGCGCGTGTTGGAATTTCGAGCTCGCACCGCCCGCACCGCCCGTGCTGCCCGCACCGCCCGCACCGTCCGCATCTTCCGCGCGGGCCCGGCGCCGGCCCTGCTCGCCCGGGCGGAAATACACCACAACCCGGATTGCAGTCAAGACCGCTCCCTTTGAATGAGGGTTGCGCCACTTTGCGCCGTGACCCAAACTTTAGTCCATGAAGTAAAAGTTGAGTTTGCACATTCAACGCATGTGCATCGCACTGGCCCTCACGCACTAAAAGAAGTTGACATGAAATCCCCCAGATTTTTTGTTGTGGCTGAACGCACGCCTGGAGACAGGCGTTTTGCAAGTTCTGTGGCACCGCTGGGCGCGCTGGCTGCAGCAGCGCTGCTGGCACTGGCGCCCGCAGCCCAGGCCGCACCCGATTTGAGCTACCTGCAAGGTGTGCGCGCGGCCACCGCCGCCGGCGGTTGGAGCAAGGTCAGCACGGCCACTTTTGCCAGCACTTGGGTGCCTGCCGAGCAGCGCGACGGCAGCTACATGAACCCGGCTTCCATCGTCAGTGCCTGGAGCTCAGTCTCCTGGGATTCGGCCCAGGGCCAGCTGATGTTGTGGGGCGGCGGACACGCCAGCTACATGGGCAATGAGATGTACTTGTGGAACGGTGCCACGGGTGCTTGGTCGCGTGGCTCGATGGCCAGTGCTTTGACCGGCCCCATCACGCTGGCCAACGGCGATGGCACTTTCGACAACCGGCACTACTTTGTCACCGACAACGCAGCGCCCCAGTCGGCTCACGTCTACGACAACAGCGTCTATTTGCGCCAGAACAACCTGTTCATGACCTTTGGCGGCGCGGCTTTCAACTCGGGCGGCGGCTTCATGACCTATGACGCTGGAACCGGAACGGCCACACGCGCCGGCGCCTGGATGTGGGACCCCACCAAAGCCAACGCCAACCTGACGGGTGGCATCAGCGGCGCATTGGCCGACCAGTTCACCGGTGGCGTGACCGCTGGCAACCAGATGTGGCTGAACCGGGCTGACGCATTGGCTGCCGGCAGCGACACCGGTTCCGGTGGCCATGTGGATGGCACCACGGCTTA
>JAYUPP010000046.1:0-14439 GCA_043760045.1 Betaproteobacteria bacterium | reverse complement strand
GTTTGAGCCAGTGCAAATTTAAAGTTAGACATGGTGACCAGCTGCGTGCGATTGGGGTAGCTGAATCATTCATCCCCAGGCCCCTCCGGTCAACATGCACAGCCCCCGCAGATGCAGGGATAAAGACCCCTTCATACGGGTGCGTCACGCTGAATTGCGTGGTGAAACTCACAGTCCTTGAGCCTGCACCACCCGCCACCTGGTCAGCCACCTGATCAGCCACCTGATCAGCCACCTGACCAACTCAGGCCCCTGGCTACACTGCCCAGCGTGGAAACCAAATGGCTTGAAGACTTCGTGAGCCTGGCCGAGACGCGCAGCTTCTCGCGCTCAGCGCAATTGCGGCATGTCACGCAGCCGGCCTTTTCGCGCCGCATCCAGGCGCTGGAAGCCTGGGCCGGCACCGACCTGGTGGACCGGTCTTCCTACCCCACGCGCCTGACGCCGGCCGGTGAAACCTTGCACGGCCAGGCGCTGGAAATCCTCGGTTCCTTGCAAGCCTCTCGCAACATGATGCGTGGGCACCAGGCGGCCGGCCAGGACATGCTGGACTTCGCGGTGCCGCACACTTTGGCGTTTACGTTCTTTCCGCACTGGTTGATGGATGTGCGCAAGAATTTCGGCGACGTGAAAAGCCGCCTGGCCGCGCTGAATGTGCACGACGCGGTGCTGCGCCTGACCGAAGGCGGCTGTGAACTGCTGATTGCCTACCACCATGCGTCACAGCCGCTGCAGCTGAACCCCGAACGTTATGAAATGCTCAGCCTGGGCAGCGAAACCTTGGCGCCGTATTCGCGTGCGGGCGACAACGGCCAGCCGCTGTTCAGCCTGCCCGGGCGGCCGGGTGCCAAGGTGCCTTTTCTCAGCTATGCGCCGGGCGCTTACATGGCGCGCATGGTGGAAGTCATCTTGAAGCAGGCGGGTGAAGCGCTGAACCTGGACGCCATTTACGAAACCGACATGGCCGAAGGCCTGAAAGCGATGGCGCTGGAAGGGCATGGCCTGGCGTTTCTGCCTTACAGCTCGGTGCGCAAGGAACTGAAGGCGCGGCGGCTGGTGGCTGCAGCGTCCGCCGGTAAATTGCAGCTAACGATGGAAGTGCGCATCTACCGTGAACGGCCCGAGGTGGCGCGGCACGCCAAGCCGGGCGTGCAGGCCTTATGGGATTTCCTTGGGCGTCAGGGTCAACCCTAGTTACATCTGCCGGGCCTGCATGAAGGCAGGGAAGATCGGCATTGGCACCGACCGGTGGCGCCCGCTACATTGCGCCGCTTCGGTCCCTACTGTCGCCATCGCACGCTGATTTGCCGTGCGCTCCAGGCGGCCGCTGGCCCGCCGATTGCTTCGTAGCCCACAGCGGCGCGCCAAGCGTTAACCGTGTTCCTCTTTCCTCCTTCAGGAGTTTTTCGTATGAAGTTTTCATTTGCTGTTGTTGCGATTGCTGCTGCCGTGCTGTCGCTGGCGGGTGCAGGTGCGGCGCAGGCCGACACGCTGGCCAAAATCAAGGAAGCCAAAGGCGCCACGATGGGCGTGCGTGAATCATCGGGTGCCCTGTCCTACACGCTGGGTGACGGCAAATACGCCGGCTTCCATGTTGAAGTCTGCCAACGTGTGCTGGCCGACGTGCAAAAGCGCCTGGCGCTGCCCACCATGGACATCAAGTACCAGGCCGTGACGTCGCAAAACCGCATTCCGCTGGTGCAAAACGGCACCGTGGACATCGAATGCGGCTCCACCACCAACAACGCCACGCGCCAGAAAGACGTGTCGTTTGCGGTCACCACTTTTGTTGAAGAAGTGCGTATTGCGGTGAAGGCCAATTCCGGCATCACGAGCATCGCCCAGTTGAACGGCAAAAACGTGGCCACCACCACGGGCACCACTTCAGTGCAGTTGCTGCGCAAGCACGAGCGTGGCAACAACATGGACTTCAAGGAAGTGTTCGGCAAAGACCATGCAGACAGTTTCTTGCTGCTGGAAACTGGCCGCGCCGACGCGTTTGTGATGGACGGTCAGATCCTGGCCGGCAACATCGCCAAAAGCAAGGCGCCGGGTGACTACCGCATCGTGGGTGAAGTGCTGTCTGTCGAGCCGATTGCCATCATGCTGCGCAAAGACGACCCGGCTTTCAAGAAGGCGGTGGACGACAGCATCACCGCCATGGCGCGCTCGGGTGACCTGGCCCGGCTTTACGACAAGTGGTTCATGCAGCCGATAGCGCCCACCAACACCCGCGTGGGCCTGCCGGCCAGCGATGCCACCAAGGCCGCGTGGGCCGCGCCGAACGACAAGCCGGTGGAAGAGTACGCCAAGAAGTAAGCGCGAGGCCTGCGCGCATAGCGCGGCGGGCGGCTGAACTGACAGCCACCGCCGTCCCGGGCCTGCTGGATGGAGCGATCTCCACGGCAGGCCCGTTTTGTCATCTTGACCAGGGCAAAAAACAACATGGCCATCCTGGACTGGCAGGTCTTCTGCAAAGAAACCACGTCAGGCGACGTCATCACAAGCTGCTTTGGCAAGGGCGGTGACATCACCTATGTCGACTGGATCCTCTCGGCCTGGGGCTGGACGCTGAGCGTGGCGGTGCTGGCGCTGGTGGTGGCCATGGCCGTGGGCTCGTTGATGGGCATCTTGCGCACCGCGCCCGACAAGCGGCTGACTTTCATCGGCAACGCCTGGACCGAACTGTTCCGCAACATTCCGCTGCTGGTGCAGATTTTTCTGTGGTACCACGTGCTGCCGTCGATCTTCCCGGTGCTGCGCGGGCTGCCCAGCTTCATCCTGGTGGTGTTTGCGCTCGGGTTCTTCACCTCGGCGCGTATTTCTGAACAGGTGAAAGCCGGCATCCAGAGCCTGCCCAAAGGCCAGCGTTATGCCGGTCTGGCGATGGGCCTCACGTTGCCACAGACTTACCGTTTTGTGCTGCTGCCGATGGCTTACCGCATCGTCATTCCGCCGCTCACCAGCGAGTCGATGAACATCGTGAAAAACTCGTCGGTGGCTTTTGCCGTCAGCGTCACTGAACTGACCATGTTTGCGATGCAGGCGGGTGAAGAAACCTCGCGCAACATCGAGATGTACCTGGCCGTCACAGGCCTGTACTTCATCAGCGCCTTTGCCATCAACCGCGTCATGTTGTTGGTTGAAAACCGCGTGCGCGTGCCCGGCATGATCGGGGGCAAAACATGAATCTCGACTTCAGTTTCCTGAACGGGCAGGTGGTGTCCAGTTTCATCCTGAAGGGACTGATCTTCTCGGTGCAGCTGACGCTGATTGCCATGGTGGGCGGCATCATTTTGGGCACGCTGCTGGCGCTGATGCAGCTGTCAGGCAAACCGTGGCTCGTGATGCCGGCGGCGGCTTATGTGAACACCATGCGCAGCATTCCGCTGGTGATGGTGATCTTGTGGTTTTTCCTGCTGATACCGCTGCTGACCGGCCGGCCGCTGGGCGCTGAAGTCTCGGCCATGATCACCTTCACGCTGTTTGAAGCGGCGTACTACAGCGAGATCATGCGCGCCGGCATACAAAGTGTGCCCAAGGGCCAGATGTCTGCCGGTTACGCCGTGGGCATGGACTACCGGCAGACGATGCAGCTCATCGTGCTGCCGCAAGCCTTTCGCAACATGCTGCCGGTGCTGATGACGCAGACCATCATCCTCTTTCAGGACACATCGCTGGTGTACGCCATAGGTGCTTACGACATGCTCAAGGGCTTCGAGATTGCCGGCAAAAACTACAACCGGCCGGTTGAGACTTACCTCGTCGCAGCGCTGGTGTACTTTGTCATCTGCTTCAGCCTGAGCATGTTGGTGCGGCGGCTGCAAAACAAGATCGCCATCATTCGCTGAATGGAGCCCCCGGTCGCGGGGGTGCCGCGCCCGCCCCCCGAGGGGGCAGTCCACTGGATTCCAAAATGATCGACATCAAAAACGTCAGCAAGTGGTACGGCAGCTTTCAGGTGCTGACCGACTGCACCACCAGCATCAAAAAAGGTGAGGTGGTGGTGGTCTGCGGCCCGTCGGGCAGCGGCAAAAGCACGCTCATCAAAACCGTCAACGCGCTCGAGCCTTTCCAGAAGGGCGACATCGTGGTCGACGGCATCAGCATTTCTGACCCCAAGACCAACCTGCCCAAGCTGCGCAGCCGTGTCGGCATGGTGTTCCAGCACTTCGAGCTGTTCCCACATTTAAGCGTGACAGAAAACCTGACGCTGGCGCAAAGCAAGGTGCTGGGCCGCAACGCCGAAGAAGCCAAAACGCGTGGCCTGAAGATGCTGGACCGCGTGGGCTTGATGGTGCACAAAGACAAGTTTCCGGGCCAGCTTTCCGGCGGCCAGCAGCAGCGCGTGGCCATTGCGCGCGCGCTCAGCATGGACCCTGTCGTGATGCTGTTTGACGAGCCCACCTCGGCGCTCGACCCCGAAATGGTGGGCGAGGTGCTGGACGTGATGGTCAAGCTGGCGAATGAAGGCATGACCATGATGGTGGTGACACACGAAATGGGCTTTGCGCGCAAGGTCAGCCACCGCGTCATCTTCATGGACGAGGGCAGAATAGTTGAAGACTGCAGCAAAGATGACTTTTTCAACCAGCCCGATGCACGGTCTACGCGCGCGAAAGACTTTTTGTCGAAGATCTTGCAGCACTGAGATGCAAGCCATTCATGATCCGGGGCGTTCCCTGCATCATGGAAGTTAGACGCGATGCGCTGCCAGGGGCGGATGTGACAATCGGCCGCATGCAAGACACCCTGACCCTGCGCCGCCCCGACGACTGGCACCTGCACCTGCGCGACGGCGCGGCGCTGGCGGCGGTTCTGCCCGCCACCGCCAGGCAGTTTGCACGCGCCATCGTGATGCCCAATTTGCGGCCGCCTGTCACCACGGCCGCTGCAGCATTGGCTTACCGCCAGCGCATCCTGGCAGCACGTCCCCACGACGGCCCGGGCCAGGATTTCCAGCCCCTGATGACGCTGTACCTGACCGACAACACGCCGCCCGAAGAAATCGTGCATGCGCGCGAAGCCGGTGTGGTGGCGCTGAAGTTGTACCCGGCCGGCGCCACCACCCACAGCGACGCCGGCGTCACCGACATTCGCAAGACTTACGCCACGCTTGAAGCCATGCAGCGCGAGGGATTGCTCTTGCTGGTGCACGGCGAAGTGACCGACCCCGACGTGGACATCTTCGACCGCGAAGCGGTGTTCATCGACCGCGTGATGCAGCCGCTGCGGCAGGATTTTCCGGCGCTGAAGGTGGTGTTTGAACACATCACCACCCGGGACGCCGCGCAATACGTGGCCAGCGCAGGCGCGCACACGGCGGCCACCATCACCGCGCATCACTTGCTTTTCAATCGGAATGCGCTGTTCATCGGCGGTTTGCGCCCGCATTACTACTGTTTGCCGGTGCTGAAAAAAGAACAACACCGTGTGGCATTGGTGCAGGCCGCCACCTCGGGCAGCACGCAGTTTTTTCTGGGCACCGACAGCGCGCCGCACGCTGCCGCGCTGAAAGAGCAAAGTGTGTGCGGCGCCGGCTGCTACACCGCGCCGGCTGCGCTGGAGCTTTACGCCGAAGCTTTTGAAGCTGCTGGTGCACTGGAAAAACTGGAAGGTTTCGCCAGCCTGCACGGCCCGGGCTTTTATGGCCTGCCGGCCAACACCGGCAGCCTCACCTTGCGCCGCCAGCCCTGGGTGTTGCCCGAGACGCTGCCCTTTGGCGACGCGCTGATCAAACCGCTGTGCGCTGGCGAAACACTGAACTGGCGATTGGACTTGTCTGCATGAGCACCGAACGTGTGATGTTGCTGATCGACGCCGACAACCTGTCGCTCGACGTGGTGGAGCAGGCCGTGCGCCTGCTGCTGAACCAGCATGGTGGCCTGCATGTGCGGCGCGCTTACTGCACCGCAGAAAGCGCGGTGGCGAACCAGGCCGCCTTCAAACGGCTGGGCATCAAACCGATGGTCAACCTGGCGACGGGGAAAAACAGCACCGACATTGCGATGGCAGTCGACGCCATCGACCTGGTGCTGGCCGAACGGCCCGATGTGGTGGTGATTGCGTCTTCCGACAGCGACTTCGCGCCCCTGGTGCACCGCCTGCGCGAAAAAGGCTGCGTCGTTCGCGGCATCGGGCAAAAAGGCAAAGTGGGTGATGAAACCCAGGACGTGTATGACGACTACACGGTGCTGGAACACCACAGGGCCGCAACGGCGGCTCCCGTAGCGTCGAAGCCGAGAGCCGCACGCAAGGTGGCCGCGAAGTCGGCTGAAAAGGTGCCGGCCAAGACGGTGGCCAAAGTGGCGGCCAAAACGTCGCCCAAACAGGCGCCTGCGGCAAGGAAGTCCACACTGTCTGCTTTGGCAGCGCGCGTGTCTGAAGCTGAGGCTGAAGCGCCCAAGCCGCCCGCCCGCAAAACCGCAGCGCGCAAGGCGGCGACAGCCCATGCAGTGCCTCTGCAGCCCGCGGCGCCTGCGCCGCCACCCGTTATGGCGCCTGCGCCGCCACCCGTTATGGCGCCTGCGCCGCCACCCGCTGCAGCCGGGCCACCCAGCGCCCAGCCGCAACGCAGCACGTCGGTGCAAGCGGTGCTGGACTGCTTGCCCGAACTGGCTGCCGGCCAAGGCCTGGCGCTGAATGTGGCGGTGCAGCGCCTGCGCGAAGCCAGGCTGCTGGGCAAAAACAGTTCATCGTTGAAACTGTTTGCGCAGTTGGCCGAGCACTTCGACCTGCAGCCGGCCGACAAGCCCACCCAGGTGCGGCTGCGGCGCTGATGCTGGGTTTAAGCCCCACGTCCCTTGGGCTTGCTTGAATCGCCGCAGGCCGCCCTAACATCCGATCCGTCAAGGTTTTCAACACCGGCAGCTGGAGGCCGCCATCACCATGAAACGTATCCTGCTTTTTGTTGGCACCAACCTGGCTGTGATGCTGGTGCTGGGCATCGCGGCCAATCTGTTGGGCGTGAACCGCTTCCTCACCGCCAACGGCCTGAACATGGGCCAACTGCTCGGGTTTTCGCTGCTGATGGGTTTTGGCGGCGCCATTTTCTCGCTGCTGATCAGCAAGCCGATGGCCAAGATGAGCACTGGCGCGAAGGTCATCAACGACAGCGCCGACCCCACGCACCGCTGGATCGTCGGCGCGGTGGCAGGCTTTGCCAAGAAGGCCGGCATCAGCATGCCCGAGGTGGCTGTTTACGACGGTGAGCCGAATGCCTTCGCCACCGGTGCTTTCAAGAACTCGGCATTGGTGGCGGTGTCCACCGGCCTCTTGCAAAGCATGAGCCGCGAAGAGGTGGAAGCCGTCATCGGCCACGAGGTGGCGCACGTCGCCAACGGCGACATGGTGACGATGACGCTCATTCAGGGCGTTATGAACACCTTCGTGGTGTTCATCTCGCGTGTGGTGGGCTACTTCGTTGACAAGGTGGTGCTGCGCAACGACCGCGACGGCCCGGGCATCGGCTACATGATCACCACGGTGGTGATGGACATCGTGCTGGGTGTGCTGGCCGCCATCATCGTGGCCTGGTTTTCGCGCCAGCGGGAATACCGTGCTGACGCCGGTGCTGCCGCCTACATGGGCCGCAAGCAGCCGATGATCAATGCCCTGGCCCGCCTGGGCGGGCTCGACCCCGGCGAGCTGCCGAAGACGGTGGCCACCATGGGCATCAGCAGCCGGCCCAGCGGCATGATGGCGCTGTTTTCCAGCCACCCGCCGATGGAAGACCGCATACGCGCGCTGCAGCAGCTGCAGGGCAACTGAAAAGCCGGCAGGCTTAACGACAAAAGGGTCCGGCGTTGACCACAGGGTCAGCGCCGGGCCCTTTGCTTTTGGCCTGCGGTGTGCTACGGCCTAACTATCAATCGCAGCATCTCACCGACCCGCTGCCGCGCCACGTCTTCAGCGTGAAACGGCAGCTACGGCCACTGCTTGGCGGCAAACAAACGCAGCTGGTCGGTGGCGTGGGGCGACGCCGGGTCGGTGCTCTGGCCGTAGGTGAGGATGGCTTGTGCAACCGGCCCGCGGCTGTCGAAAGTGACGGTCTGCACATAACTTGTGCCGTAGTCGATGCGCAGGCCTGCGGCTGAGATGCCGGGCACAAACTGGTTGCCCAGGTTGTTCAGCACGCCTTCAATTTCGGTGCCACCGTGCAGCGCGATGCGCTCGTCGGTGATCAAGGGCCGCTGCACCGAACCGAGCGTGGCCTCCAGCGCCAGGCCGGCGCTGCGCACCTGTTTGACGGCCTGCGTCAGCGCGTCCCAAACCTTGGCCGCAACGGCGGCATCGTCCATCTTCAAACCTGCGGGTGTGGCCACCGGCTGGGCTTTGTCGAACGGCAGCCGGTAGACACCGGGCACCGCGCTGGCGGCTTGCCAGAAGATGCGAAACAGATGCGCACCACGCGCCTCGGCGTTGTTGCTGCGGTCCCAGCCGCGCAAAGCCGCGCAGCCGTCTTTGGCCTCAAGCGTGGGTGCGCCGTCGCCGCTTGCGCAGGCAGCCAGCAGGTCGGGCAACACCACGCGCGCCACAAGGTTGCGGTTGGCAAACAGCTGCGCTTGTGCGGCTTGCGGCGTGACGGGCCCGCGCGCCACCAGTTCAGGCACTTCGATCAAGCCAGAACGGGTGCGTGGCCGGCGCACGATGTCGTCGCCCACCATGGGCGAGATGCCTTCAAAACGCTGCTGCGGATGGGTGTAGAAAAAGCTGTCGTTGCTGTTGTGCACCCAGTCGCTGCGTATGGCCAGCGGCAGGCGCTCGATGGGCAGCAGCCCCGGCACCGGCGAGCGCGCGTCACGCTGCCAGTTGCAATTACTGCGGCTGCCGTCCAGCACGACGATGCCGGCGGGGCCGCGCAGAGCCGCCGCCGGCGCACTGGGGGCGCAGCGCTGCAGCTGCGCCGCATCCACATCGGGCACGACGCTGGTGTCGGTGTACATCGCATTGCCGTCGCGGTCGGCGGCAATGGTGTTCACCCACGGCGCGCCCAGGTTGCGGTGCGCGGCGTGCAGTTCACGCACGTTTTTGGCCACCGCAAAACCCATCCAGGCATCGGCGCCACGGGCGTTGCCGGCATTCGCGTCTTGCAGCGCATAGGCGCGCTCGGCCGTCCAAGTGAGCGCCAGGCGCGGCAGCTGCACCACCGGGCCGTAGCGCGTGGACCACACGGTTTGCTGCTTCATCGTGTACAGGCCGTCGGTGCCCCGGCTCATCGCGGCCACGCTCTTCGACGTCATCTTCACCGGCTGGCCATCGACGATGTAGCTGGTGGCGTCATCGGCCACCAGTTTCAGTTCATGCAGCGTGAACCGTTTGCCGGTGGACACGGTGTGGGTCCAGGCCATGTCCTTGTTGAAGCCGATGTGCACCACCGCGCCGTGGCCGGTGGAAGCACCCATCACGTCCATGCGGCCGGGGATCGTCAGGTGCATCTGCCAGAAGCGGTTCACACCCGCCCAGGGGAAGTGCGGATTGCCCAGCAGCAGGCCATGGCCGGTGCCGGTGGCTTCCTTGCCGAAGGCCCAGGCGTTGGAGCCCAGCGGCGAATCGAGCAGGCCGGTTTCGCGCGCGTAGGCGGTGGCGTCGGCCAGGTTCAGCGGCGGTGTCGATGGCGGAGTCGATGGCGATAGAGCTGCGGCTTTGGCAGCTGGCGGCTGCGCACCCAGCCAGGCATCGGCCAGCGCGGCGATGCCGGCCTGCACACTGCCCACTTCCGTCAAACGCCTGAAGTGTGCGGCAGTCATCGGCTGCACCCAGCCTTGGCCTTTGCAGGCCGCCGGCAGCGCCGTGGCGTTGTCGGCCAGATAGCGGTTGTAGCCGCCCACGTAGCCGCGCACCATGGCCTGCGCGTCGGCGCTGGCTGTTGACCATGCGCGCTCCAAGGCCGCGTCGTCCATGTGGGCGTTGATGAAGAGGTCGATTTGTTCGTTCGGCAACACCCGCCTGCCAAGCAGTGCGCTGCCCGCAGCGCCAAAGGTGCGGGCCCGTTCACCGCGCACGGTGACGAGCTGCTGCGCCGTCTGGCACACGTTGTCTTGCGCGTGTGCGTAAGCCACGCCGTAAGCCAGCGTGTGCATGTCGGGTGCGCTGATGTGCGGCACGCCAAACGCCGTGCGCTGGATGGTGACGGCCTGCGGCGCGGTGCCGGGTGGTCTGGGTGCGGCGCAGCCCAGCAGCAGGGCGGCAGCGGCGGCGGACGTGATGGCCAATTGCATGGTGTTCATCGTGGGTCTTTTCGATGTGGTGGCAGCTCTGAAAGTGCACTTCGACAGGCTCGGTGCGAACGGGCTGAAGTTCACCTTCTGCGTGCGGTTTCCAGCGCTCAGCTCTTGTTTTTGGGCACCCGCCCCAGCAGGTAAAACTCGTCGTTAGGCCGCATGCCGCTGACGTTGGCCATGCGGTTGCTGAGCCCGAAGAAGGCCGTGATGGCACCGATGTCCCAGATGTCTTCGTCGTCGAAACCGTGCACGCGCAGCGCTTCGAAGTCGGCGTCGTCCACCGTGTGTGATGCGTCGCACACCTTCAGTGCATAAGCCAGCATCGCGCGCTGACGCGGCGTGATGTCGGCTTTCAGCGGGTTGACGGCAATCTGGTCTGCGAGCAGCGGTTTTTTCTCGTAAACACGCAGGATGGCACCGTGGGCCACCACGCAGTACAGGCAGTGGTTGGCGGCCGAGGTGGCGACGATGATCATCTCGCGTTCGCCCTTGCTGAGTGAGCCCGACTCTTTCAGCAGCAGCGCGTCGTGATAGGCAATGAACGCCCGCCACTCGGCCGGGCGGTGGGCCAAGGCCAGAAACACATTTGGCACAAAACCGGCTTTTTCCTGCACCTGCAAGATGCGCTGCCGCAGGTCTTCGGGCAAGTCTTTGAGCTCGGGCACCGGGTAACGAGAGATGCGCTGGGTGGTCATGATGTGACGCTCCGTTGTGGTGTTAGGTACAAAAGTCGATCAGGCCTTGAATTGCATCGCGTGCAGCCTTGCATACAAACCGCCGGCAGCCAGCAGTTCGGCATGCGGGCCTTGTTCCACCACGCTGCCGGCCTCCAGCACCAGCACGCGGTCGGCGTGTTCGATGGTGGACAGGCGGTGCGCGATGACGAGCGTGGTGCGGCCCTGCATCAGCCGTTCCAGCGCGTCTTGCACCGCACGTTCAGATTCACTGTCGAGCGCCGATGTGGCTTCGTCCAGCAGCAGCACCGGCGCGTCTTTGGCCACTGCGCGCGCAATGGCCAGGCGCTGGCGCTGGCCGCCCGAGAGCTGGTTGCCGTTGTGGCCGATGGGCGTGTCCAGGCCCTGCGGAAGTTGCTCGACAAATTCCAGCAGGTTGGCCGCGCGCAGGGCTGCCCGCACGGCCTCGCGCGGCATCTCGGCGCCCAGCGCCACGTTGGCGGCCACGGTGTCGTTGAACAGCACCACGTCCTGGCTGACCAGCGCAAACTGCCGCCGCAGCGCCAGCAGGTTCCAGTCGGGCAGCGCCACGCCGTCCAGCGTGATGCGGCCGCTGCTGGGTTCGATGAAACGGGGCAGCAGGTTGACGAGTGTGCTTTTGCCGGCGCCCGACGGCCCCACCAGCGCCACCGTTTCGCCGGCCGCCACATGCAGGTTCAGCTGCACCAGCGCGGGGGCGGCGTCGGGTTTGTAACGCAGGCTCACGGCGTCAAAAACCAGCTCGCCCCGGGCGCGCGCAGGCAGGCCTGCCGCCGCAGAGGCGCTGCTGCCGATGTGGGCTGCAGCGGTGCCGCTGCCGACGCTGCTGCCGTCGTAGGTGCCACCCTTTTCAACCGGCCCGTGTTCCACCAGGTCCAAACCCCGCTCCACCGCCACCAGCCCGCGCAGCAATGGTGCCATCACATCCGCCAGGTGTTTGGCCGGTGCGACCAGTTGCAGCATGGCGGTCACGAAGGCCACAAATTCGCCCACTGTGGCGGCGCCGCTGCGCCCCTGCGCCATCGCCATCATGATCACCACCGACAGCGCGCAGGCCGCCAATATCTGCGTCACCGGTGTCATCGTGGCAGCGGCCACCACGGCCTTCAGCGTCAGGCGGCGCAGGGTGTCGGCGCGTGCCATGAAGCGGGTTGTCTGCTGGTCCTGACCACCAAACAAACGCACGATGCGCCAGGCCAGGAAGTTTTCTTCCACCACGTAAGCCAGCTGGTCGGTGGCCTGCTGGCCTTCCTGCGTCAGGCGATGCAGGCGCTTGCCGAGCAGGCGCATCACCACCGCCACGGCCGGGAACAGCAGCCCCACGATCAGCGTCAACTGCCAGTTCAGGGTCAGCAGATAAATCAGCAGCGCCAGCAGGATGAGCGAGTCGCGCACCAGCGTCAGCAGCGTGCCGGCCAACATTGAAGCACCACCCTGCGCTTCGTAAACCACCGTGTTGGTCATCGCACTGGCGGTCTGCTGCGTGAACAGCGTGGGCGAACTTTTCAGCAGATGCGCAAACAGTTTTTCGCGCATCTGCAGCACCGCGCGCTGCGCCACCCAGGCCAGGCCGTACTGCGACACAAATGAAGCCGCGCTGCGCACAGTGAACAGCGCAATGATGGCCACCGGCACCAGCCACGGGTCCAGGCCACCGGCCTTGAAACCGCGGTCGAGCAAGATGCGCAGCATCTCGCTGACCATGGGCTCGGTGGCGGCTGTCACCACGGCCGCCAGCAGCACCCCTGCAAGGCCCAGGCGGCTGTGTCTGACATAAGGCACCAGGCGGGCCAGCCGCTGCAGAAGTGGGGGCATGGGGGTTGGGGTCCGGTCGTTCAAGTGTGCGGTGTATCGCCGCCAGGCTTTGTGGGTGTCCCGGCCGGCGGCGAATTATCAGGGCCCCGCTGCCTACAATCAGCCCTTGTCTACAGCCACTGCACAGGGTGCTCGTGACCGCATCGAATCCAGCAAAGCCGGGCCCGCAGGCCGGCACATCGAAGTCCCGCCGCAGATTCATCAAAGCGCTCGGCGGCCTGGCCACTGTGCCGGCAGCGCTGCCGGCAGCGGCCGAATTCAGGGTCGAGATCAGCGGTGTGGGTGCCACCCAGGTGCCCATCGTCGTGGCGCCCTTTCGCGACGAAAGCACGGTGGGGGTGATGCTCTCGGCCGTGGTGCGTGCCGACCTGGAACGCAGCGGCCTGTTTCGCAGCCTGCCGGCAGACGCGCGGCTTGACGAACGCAGCGTGATCGACCTGCCGCAGTGGCGCGCACGCGGCGCCGACGCGCTGGTGGCGGGCTCGGCGCAGCGCTTGGCCGACGGCCGTGTGGACGTGCGCTACAAACTCTGGGACGCCGTGCGCGGCGAACAGCTGCTGGGCCAAAGCAAGGTGGTACTGGCGGCCGACCTGCGGCTGGCGGCGCACCGCATCGCCGACGAAATTCACCAGGCCTTGACAGGAGAACGCGGCGTGTATGCCACGCGCGTGGCTTATGTCATGCGCGCCGGCAAGCGCTACACGCTGCACGTCACCGACGCCGACGGCGAAGGCGGGCAGGTGGCGCTGACGAGCGCCGAGCCGATCATTTCGCCGGCCTGGTCGCCCGACGGCAGGCGGCTGGCTTATGTGTCGTTTGAAGACCAGAAAGCGGTGGTCTGGAACCAGCTGCTGGCCACCGGCGAGCGCAAGCGCATCGCCAACTTTCGCGGTTCCAACAGCGCGCCGGCGTGGTCGCCCGATGGCCAGAGGCTGGTGGTCACCCTGTCACAAGACGGCCTGGCGCAGCTGTACAGCGTGGCCGCCGCCGGCGGCACACCGGAACGCCTGACACGCAGCAGCGCCATCGACACCGAGGCGGTTTTTTCGCCCGATGGCAAGACCGTGTATTTCGTCAGCGACCGCGGCGGCGGGCCGCAGATTTACCGCGTCGGCGCGGGCGGCGGCAACGCCGAGCGGGTGAGCTTTGCAGGCGCCTACAACATCAGCCCCAGCATCAGCCCCGACGGCCGCTTGCTGGCCTACATCTCACGGCAGGGCGCGGCCTACCGGCTGATGACGCTGGACCTGGCCAGCAGCGTGATGACGCCGTTGACCGACACACAAGATGACGAGAGCCCCAGCTTTTCACCGAACGGCCGTTTGCTGGTGTACGCCACACGTTCGCAGGGCGCCGATGTGTTGATGACGACCACGCTGGACGGCAAGATCAAGACGCGGCTGCTCAGCAGCGGTGCCGATATGCGCGAACCGGCCTGGGGCCCTTACGGCAGATGACACAAACCGCGTCTTCTGCAGGCGATGCGGCGCGCTGGTTTGTGCCAGGCCGAGCAGCTATTTCCGGCGTGTTAGGCGCTGAAGTGGGCGGCCATTCGGTGCGTCTTCGCACGGTGTTTGGACGGTGAGCCTGTTACCCTGGACAAACCTGTTTTTCATGTTGATTGCTGAGATAGGAGACTCCACTTGCAACACTCGAAATTTGCTCATTTAAAGCCTGCAGTCTGGAAA
>JAYUPP010000045.1:0-5157 GCA_043760045.1 Betaproteobacteria bacterium | reverse complement strand
TTTTCGAGCGTGCCCGAGAGGCGCGTCAAAACGTGCCCAATCCAGGCGCAAAGCACAGCCATAGCCCGGCTATGGCGAGCATTTGCAACGACGAGTGGATGCGTTTTGGCGTGCAAAGCGGGCATGAACGAAAGACACTCAGCCTCTCAGCCGGCGCTTCGCTGCTCAAGCCAACGACGCCATGCGCTGGCCCATGCGGATGGCGCCGCCGGGCTGCCAGCTGCCGTTGAAAGCAAGCGGCATGGCCGGGAACAGCATCACCACCGTGCTGCCCAGCAAGAAGCGACCCATCTCGGCGCCGGCCGCCAGGTGGATGGCCTGGTCTTGATAAGCCCACTGCCGCAGCGTGCCCGGGCGCGGCGGGTTGACAAGTCCGTGCCACACCGTGGCCATGCTGCCCACGATGGTGGCGCCCACCAGCACCAGCACCCAGGGCCTGTTTTTTAAAGCACCATCAATGCCTTCAAACACACACACCACGCGTTCGTTGCGCGCAAACAGGCCCGGCACGCCGCGCGCGGTGGCCGGATTCACCGAAAACAAGTTGCCAGGCACATGCAGCATGCGCAGCAAGCGCCCGGCCGCCGGCATGTGGATGCGGTGGTAGTCACGCGGGCTCAGGTACAGCGTGGCGAAGTGGCCGCCGTGGAAGTGGGCGGCCTGTGCGGCGTCGCCACCCAGCAGCGCAGCGGCGCTGTAGTCGTGGCCTTTGGCCTGAAAGATGCGCTGGCCGTCGATGGCGCCCCACTGGCTGATGGCGCCGTCCACCGGGCACAGCAGGGTGCGTCCACTTTCGGTGTCAGCCAGCGGGCGCGCGCCGTCTTTCAGCGCGCGGGTGAAGAAGTGGTTGAAGCTGCTGTAGGCCGCCGGGTTGTTGTGCGCGGCTTCGTTCATGTCCACCCGATAACGCTTGATGAACCAGCGGATGGCCATCGTGGTGGCGGCCCCGCCTTCAGCACGCGCCAATGCGCCCATCAACTGCGTCAGCGCCTGTTTGGGCAGCAGGTGCTGCCCGGCGACGGCAAGCCTTTCTGACAGCGCCACGCTCACCGCAGCGGCGCCAGTTCACGCATCGCCTTGACCGCGCCGGAACCGACGGCCGCGCCAAAGCGTTTGGCCAAACGCTCGGCCACGTTTTCGCGCTGTGTGTAGTCCACGATGTCTTCGGCCTTGACGATTTCACGGGCCACAAATTCAAGGTTGCCGGTGGCGTCGGCCAAACCCTGTTTGACGGCTTCTTCGCCGTTCCAGAAGAGACCGGAAAAGGTGTCGGGCGTTTCTTTCAAGCGGCTGCCGCGGCCTTCTTTCACCACCGCAATGAACTGCTGGTGAATCTGCTCGATCATCGCCTTGGCCTTCGCCTTTTGCTGCGGGTTGACGGGGCTGAACGGGTCGAGCATGGCCTTGTTTTCACCGGCGGTGAGCAAGCGGCGTTCGACGCCCAGCTTGTCCATCAAACCGGTGAAACCAAAACCGTCCATCAGCACGCCGATGCTGCCCACGATGCTGGCTTTGTCGACGTAAATCTCGTCGGCAGCCACCGCAATGTAATAAGCGCCCGAGGCCGCCATTTCTTCCACCACCGCATACAACTTCTTGTTGTGTTTGGCTCTCAGTCTTTTGATCTCGTCATAGACGATGCCACTTTGCACCGGGCTGCCGCCGGGCGAATTGATGCGCAGCACCACCGCCTGTGAGCCCGGGTCTTCAAAAGCGCTGCCCAGTGCCAGCACCAGGCTCTCGGCACTGGCCGGGCTGTCGGCGCTGATTTCGCCCCGCAGGTCGACGAGCGCGGTGTGCGGCGCGCCGCTGGCCGTTGGCACGTTGGCGCGCGACAGGGCCGCCCACAGCACTGTGGCTGCCAGCAGCAGCCAGGCCAGGCGGAAGAAGTTGCGCCAGCGGCTGCTGCTGCGCTGCTGGCGCAGCAGTTCGCTGGCCACCTTTTCGAGCGTGGCCTCCAGGCTGGCGGGGCTGCGCAGGGCGGCCGCGGCAGCCGAAGCAGCACGCGCGGCCAGCGCCGCAGCGGCGGTGACGGTCAGCGGTTCGGCTGCTGCAGTGCGGTCGGCGTCAGCCGGGTGGGGATCAGGGTGTTCGGTGCTCATAAGGAAAGAGGCGGCGCGGGGGGCGGCGCAGTGGGCGGTTCGTCTAAAAAAGGCACCGGCTGGATATCGGCTTGAGGATACCAAGTGACCTGTCCATCACGTTCCTGCACCGCCAACGGCGTCAGGCGGCCACGGCCGCAAGGGCCGCCGACGCAGCGGCCGTCGGTCGGGTCGTAGGTGGCGCCGTGGATGCTGCACAGGATGTAACGCTGGTCCATGTCCAGAAACTGGCCTTCTTGCCAGTCCATTTCAGTGGGCACATGCACACAGCGGTTGAGATAAGCACGCGGCTGGCCGTCAATGCGCAGCACAAAGGCGCGTGCCGGGCGGCCGTAAGCCAGCACGTCCCAGACGACAGCGCGCCCACGCTCGGCCAGGTCGATGCTGGCGCACAGGTGCTGCCCGGTGTTGGCTTGCACGCTGTCTGCATTCATGCGTTGTCCAACAGCCAGCGGTTCAACTCATCGGTGCTGTGGGCCACGAACAGCGGCCCGTGTTCAGCAAAAGCGGCCGTGTCGTGGGCGCCGTAACTGACCGCCACGCACGCGGTGCCGGCGTTGCGGGCCAACTGCAGGTCGTGGGTGGTGTCACCAATCATCAAGGTGCGCTCGGGCGTCACCGAGAGCTCGGCCATCAGCTCTTGCAGCATCAAAGGGTGCGGTTTGCTCGCGGTTTCGTCGGCGGTGCGGGTGCTGTCGAACATCTGCTGCAGCTGTGAATGTTGCAGCGCGTCATCCAGGCCCCGGCGCGCTTTGCCGGTCGCCACGGCGAGCAGGTGTTGGCGCTCTTTCAAGGCCCGCAGCATGGCCAGCGTGCCGGGAAAAAGCACCAGTTCATGCTGGCTGGCAACGTAGTGAAAACGGTAGCGGGCGCCGAGCTCGGGGTAACGCGCCGGGTCCAGCCCCGGCACTGCATGTTGCAGCGCGTCGTGCAGGCCGAGGCCAATGACGTAAGCGGCCGCTTCGTCACTGGGCACCGGCACCTGGATGTCGCGGCAGGCCGACTGGATGCAGCGCACGATGAGCATGGTGCTGTCGAACAAGGTGCCATCCCAATCGAAGGCGATCAGGTCGAAGCGGCGTGGGCGTGGGGTCATGGCGTGCAAGCGTTCTTGGGGGTGATGACGGCCAGTGCGGCACACAGCCTTGTGCAGTCCGCCGGCAGCTGCGCCTGCAAAACCACCCGTGCGCCGCTGGCCGGATGGTCAAAAGCCAATTCGCGCGCGTGCAAAAACATGCGCTCAAAACGCTGCTGCCTGGCAAACAGTTTGTTGCGCTCGAAGTCGCCGTATTTGGGGTCGCCCACGATGGCATGGCCGGCGTGGGCCAGGTGCACGCGTATCTGGTGCGTGCGGCCGGTTTTGATCGTCACGTCCAGCAGCGTGCAGCCCTGCAGCCGCTGCGCCACACGCACCAGCGTGATCGAACGGCGGCCATCGGCATGCGCCTCATTCACCACCCGCACCTGGCGTTCACCGGCCGCGCCCAGCGTTTTGTGCAGCGCCTGATCGATGACTTTCAACTTCTCCGGCCATTCACCCCACACCAGCGCGCTGTAGGTCTTGGCCGTCTCGCGCGCCCGAAACTGGTCTTGCAAAGCCACCAACGCACTGCGCTTTTTCGCCAGCAGCAAGATGCCCGAGGTTTCTTTGTCCAGCCGGTGCACCAGTTCCAGGTAACGCGCGCCGCCTTCTGAAGCCTGGCGCGCGGCACGCAGCTGTTCAATAACGCCAAAACTGACGCCGCTGCCGCCGTGCACCGCCACACCTGCGGGTTTGTTGATGGCCAGCAATTGCTCGTCTTCAAGCAGCACCGGAAATTCGCGGCCGGGTGCGGGCGGCGTGGCCGACCGGTCGGGCAAGCGCATCGGCGGCACACGCAGCACGTCACCGCTGGCCACCCGCGTGTCGGCGTGCGCGCGACCTTTGTTCACACGCACTTCGCCGGAACGGATGACGCGATAGATGTGCGTTTTGGGCACGCCCTTGAACAAACGCAGCAGCACGTTGTCCAGCCGCTGGCCTGCCGATTCGGTGTCCACCGTCAGCCACAGCACGGCGGGCGCCGGCCGGTCTGCCAGGGCGGCAGCAGCGGGCCGAGCGGGCTCAGGCTGAGCCATCAAAAAGCCCCGCTATACTGGGTAAGACCACGTTTAGGCTGTAAGTGCTTGATTTATCGGAGTTTACCCGGGCACCTCAGCAGATACCGTGGCCGGGCTGGCCGGTTTTTTGGGCCAGCGTTTACAGGTGATGCAACGCCAGCTTCCACGTTGCCAAGGCCGCAGTCCCCAAGTGACCCGGCGGGCAGCCACCAGCAGGCGGCAGACAAAAACAAATAAACCCCGGCTGGGCCGCCCTTTGAAAAGCAGCGGCACAGCCAACCGAAAATTCACGGTGCCCGACTGGGCAAAAAGCGCAACCACTGCCTGAGTTTCATGATGCGGGGCACCGCCACGGATCATGAAACACTTTCATATGAAGGCAGTGCCGCTGAGACCGGTCAGGCACCCGCAGCCAGCACTTCGGTGCAGCCCATGCGACAGCGTTCCCTCCACACCCGCACCTCCTGGCCCCGGCAGTTTGCCGGCGCGGCCGGTGCACGAGCCTTGCCACGTGATCCGTGGCGGCGCGGGGGGCCGTTTGCATGCACTGCGCCACCGGGCTGGCAGCACGCGCCAACGCTGCGTTACTGAAGCCTGACGGCGGCCCACCGCACCCCCGGCAAGTTTTGGCCGGGCCGTGCACAGGCCCCTGACCCTCAACGCAGTCCAGGGCATTTCGCGCCAGGGGTTTGCTTGCATTTGCCGTGCATCGAAGCAAAAACCGGCCCGCTTCGGACATTCCGGACGGGCCAGCGCAGGAGTGTTTTTCATGAAACGCATGCTGATCAATGCCACGCAGCCGGAAGAGCGGCGCCTGGCCATCGTGGACGGCCAAAAGCTGCTCGACTTCGAGACTGAAATCGAAGGGCGCGAACAGCGCAAGGGCAACATACACAAAGCCGTCATCACCCGGGTTGAGCCTTCGCTCGAAGCCTGTTTTGTTGAATACGGCGAA
>JAYUPP010000044.1:0-14496 GCA_043760045.1 Betaproteobacteria bacterium | reverse complement strand
GCTCGGCGCCTTCCTGGCGCCCGTACAGCGGCTTGACGCTGGCGTCGATGTCCAGCACCCAGGGCTTGCTCAGCGCCTCACGCACCGAGTGCATCAGCGCTGGGCGCATCCAGGCCGTGCTGGCCGGCTCGTCGATGCGTTCAAGTGCCCGGCGCAGCGCGTCTTCGCTGACCACCTTGTTCATGCCCAACGCCTGCGCGGCCACCGCGTCGCCGCGCAGCGCGGTGATGTGGGCATAGCGCCGGTGCCCGGCCAACAGCCCGAGCATCAGCGTGCCCAACACATCGCGCTTGTCCGGGGCGTTGCCACTTTTGTACGCCAGCGGGCAGGCCGACACCCAGCGCTCGAACACGCCCGTGGCGGCGAGAAACTCGGCGAAGAAGACGAGCTGGCCGTGGGGTGTTGCCGCCGCACCAGCGTCCCACCCCACGTGCATGCGCCCGCCCAGCGTGTCCACCGCTTGGAGCTGTTCGGCCTGGCCAACACCCTGAATCAGGGCCCCTTGTCGCTTGCGTCTCGATTCACCCATTGGGTGAGTCTGCCAAAACACCGATTCACCGCGCCATTGCTGGCTTCCCGAAGGACTGGGGGCTGTCAACTGCTGTTTCTAGGGTTATCCAATCCGCCGGTTTCACTTCGATACCGGCCACCAGGAAACCCACCATGCCCGCCAGCCCGCCAGCCTGCACCACCCTGTCCTGACGATTTCATGCCTGATCGCCGGCCAAAGCAGCCTTGTCGCTGGCCTGGCCTTGGGCTGGAACCCCGTGTTGACGGGCGCGCTCAGCATCGGCGGCTGCCTGGTCGCCGCCATGGGCATCGCGCGCGGCGCGCACGCCTTGCGCTACCTGAAATACGAGGTCGGCAGCCAGGTGCAGCGCCTGGCAACGGGCGACCTGACGCAGGACATCAACCCGCCGGGCGAGACGGGCACGCAACAGCTGCTGAGGTCACTGCAGCTGCTGCAATCGGCACTGCGCCAGGCACTGGGCTCGATACCGGGCGGTGCCGAAGGGGTTGCGGTGGCTGCCGCAGGAATTGCGCTGGGCAACACCAGCCTGAGCCGGCGCCGGCGCAGCCGCGCAAGGCGGCAGCGTTGCCGCCAGCAGCACCGCCGCAAGCCCCGGCAAACCCAGCCGCCAGGGCGAAAAGCACACCGATGAATGGGAAAACTTCTAACGCGTCAACGGGCGCTGAACCGTGCTCAGGAAGCTGTCTTGAACGCCGATAAAACCGTGACGTGAGTCCCGAGGAAAGCGCTATGGAATTGATCATCGAAGCCCACCGCACCGAAACCGCACCCCGCAGCGCGGCGCCAGCGGCCTCGCACGCGGCCACCCACCGCATGCCGGCCGACGGTGAATTCCTGACCTTCAAACTGGGTGACGAGGAATACGGCATCGACATCCTGCGCGTGCAGGAAATCCGCTCTTACGAACAGCCCACGCGCATTGCCAACGCACCGGTTTTTGTCAAAGGGGTGGTGAACCTGCGCGGCGTCATCGTGCCCATCATCGACTTGCGCCTGAAACTGGGCTGCGCCAGCGCGGCCTGCAACAGCTTCACCGTGGTGGTGGTGCTGAACGTCAAGGGCCGCGTGGTGGGTGCCGTAGTGGACTCGGTGTCAGACGTGCTGGAGCTCAGCGCCGCGCAGATCAAGCCCGCGCCGCAACTGAGTTTGGCTGTGGACACCCACTGCATCACCGGCATTGCCACCGTGCGCTGGTTGCCTGGCGCAGGGGCTGGCAGCGCGGTGGGCGCGGTAGGCGCGGTGCGTGCGGTAGGCGCGGTGGGTGCGGTGGGTGGCCACGACAGCACGCGCGAACGCAGGCTGATCTTGATGGACATCGAAGCGCTGATGTGCAGCGCCGAGATGGGGCTTATGAACAGCTGATCAACTGCTGATGAACAGCTGATGAACAGCTGATGAACAGCTGCTCAAAACAGCTGATCAGCAACCGACAAACAACCGAAGACTGCGCCCCGTGCAGCAGCGCTGCGCAAGCCTTCGCTTCAAACCGCGCCCACCTTGCGCAGCGTTTGCAGCACCGGCGTCTTCAGCACCTCGCGCAGGCCCCACCAGCCGGCCGCCAGCGCCAGCAGCGCACCGGCTGTCATGCCCGCCAGCGGCACCCACCAAGCTGGGTTCCAGGTGAACTCAAAAGCGTAACGCGCCAGCGCCCAGCCCACTGCCATCGCGGCCACCGAAGCCAGGAACCCGGCCAGCGCGCCCCCGCCCAGCAGCTCGGCGCGCAGCACCTGGGCCAGCAGGCGGCCGCTGGCACCCATGGCGCGCATCAGCGCAAATTCACGCGCGCGGGCGTCGCGCGTGGCGGTGATGGCGGCAAACAGCACCACCAGGCCGGCCAGCAGCGTGAAGCCGAACAGAAATTCCACCGCGCGTATCACCTGGTCCAGCACCCGCTGCACCTGGGCCACGCTGGCCGAAACGTCCACATTGGTGATGTTAGGGAATTCGCGGCTCAGCGCATTGTCGAAACTGGCACCCGGCGCGCCGGTGGGCGCCGGGGCGCGAAAGGCGCTGATGTAGGTGATGGGCAATTCCGGCATCTGCGCGCGTGTGAAGATGACAAAGAAGTTGACGCGCATCGAACCCCAGTCCACCTTGCGCAGCGAGGTCACGCGCCCTTCCTGCAGCTGGCCGGCCATGTCGAAGCGCATGGTGTCGCCGAGCTTCAGGCCCAGCTCTTGCGCCAGGCCTTCTTCCACTGACAAGCCGTCAGCTTCTTCAGCCCGCCACTGGCCGGCCACCACTTCGTTGTGGGGTGGCTGTGCGGCGGCGTGGCTCAGGTTGAATTCACGTTCCACCAGCCGTGCGGCGCGGTCTTGCGTGAAGCTGGCGGGTGTCACCTCACGTCCATTGATAGCCACCAAGCGGCCGCGGATCATCGGGTACCAGTCGTAGCGCTGCACACCGGCGTTTTTCAGCGCTTGCTGGAAGGCTGCGCTTTGATCGGGTTGCAGGTTGATGACGAAGCGGTTGGGCGCATCGGGCGGCGTGGCTTTGCGCCAGCTGCTGATGAGGTCGGTGCGCAGCAGCACCAGCAGCACGAGGGCCAGCAAACCCACCGCCAGCGCCGACACCTGCAGCACGGCGAAGGCCGGCCGCGCCGCGAGCTGGCGCGTGGCCAGCACCAGCCATCTGGGTGCCCCGGCTTGCGGCACCAGGCGCCGCAGCGCCAGCACCGCCACCCAGGCCGCCAGCGCAAACACCGCGATGGCAACTGCAAACCCACCCACCGCAATGCCACCCAGCCTGATGTCAGACGACACCGCCATCAGCAGCGCCACAAAACCCGCGACGCCGGCCAGCAGCATGCCGGTGGAGGCCGGCTTCAGGCCGCCCACGTCGCGCCGAATCACCCGCAGCGGCGGCACCTGCGCCAGCTGCAACACCGGCGGCAGGCCAAAACCCAGCAGCAGCGTCATACCCACACCCAGGCCCAGCAGGGCCGGCCAGGCGCTGGCCGCCGGCAGGGCAGCGTCCACCAGACCGGCCAGCAGCCAGACAAACACATGGTGCACGGTAAAGCCGATGAACACGCCCAAAGCGCTGGCCAGCAGGCCGACAAACCCGAACTCCAGCGCGTAGGCGCCGGCAATGCGGCGCTGCGACAGGCCCAGCACACGCTGCATGGCGCAGTCGTCCAGGTGGCGCTGCGCGAAGTCGCGCGCTGCGATGCCCACCGCCACGGCGGCCAGCAACGCCGCCAACAGCGCCACCAGGTTGAGGAATTTTTCTGCGCGGTCCAGCGTTTGCTTCATTTCGGGGCGCCCGCTCTGCACCGATTCCACGCGCACACCACGCAGCGGTGCGGCCTTGATGCGAGCTTCGGTCCAGGCCACAAATTCGGCCACGGCGGCGTCGCCGCGCGCCACGCTCCAGCCGTCGGGCGCGGCCACCGCCAGCCGCCAGCTGACGCGGCTGGCGGGCTGCACCAGGCCTGTTGAGGCCAGGTCGGCCTCTGCCACCATCACGCGTGGCGAGAGGCTGGAAAAGCCGGCACCGCGGTCGGGTTCGATGACGATGATGCGGCCGATGCGCAGTGTGGCGTCGCCCACCAGCAGCGGGTCGCCCACCTTGACCTGCAATGCGTCCAACAAGGCCGCGTCCACCCACACCGTGCCGGGCTCGGGCGCAGCGGCCACCCGCAGTACCGGCGCACCGGGCGCCGCCTGCAGCTGCAACTGGCCGCGCAGCGGGTACTGCGGGCCCACCGCTTTCAAGGCCACCAGGCGCGTGGCGCCGCCCTGCGCTTCGGCGGCACGCGCCATGCTGGGGAAAGCGGCGCTGCTGGAAACCTTCAGCCCCAGCGCACGCGCCTTGTCAGCCAGCTCCGGCGGCGCCGGCCGGTCGCTGCCCACCACCGCGTCGCCACCCAAAAGCTGACGCGCGTCGCGCTGCAGCCCGCTGCCCAGGCGGTCGGCAAAAAAGCCCACGGCCGTGAGCGCGGCCACCGCCAGCAGCACCGCCACCAGCAGCAGGCGCAGTTCACCGGCCCGAAAGTCGCGCTGCGTCTGGCGCCAGGCCAGCGCGGCGATGGCAGGGGCTTGCAGGGTGGCGCTTGTGGGGTTCATCTGCGCACGGTAGCCGATTCAGGCCGGCGCGGCTGGGGGGCGCCGGAATGGGCTTGCTGGCGGTTTTGTTGGCAGGAGCGCTGGCGCCGGGGGGCGGCGGGGGGCGGCATCCGCCCGGCCCGTGAGGCCGTGCCGTTGACAACCCCGCGATGACCGGCACAAAAGCCGCGTACTTCGGCGGGCAGGTGTTGCGGCCGCGCCCACGCCGCCAAGACGCCGGCTCAGCACCGGCTCAGCATCGGCTCAGCACCCTTTTGCGCGTTCAGTGCCCGTGCTGTGCGAAGCAGCTGTCCAGCGCCTGCAGCCAGCGCGCCTTGTCGGCCTCGCCGGCAAAGCTGGCTTGCAGGCTGTTGCGGGCCAGCGTGTAGGCCTGTTGCACACCCAGCTGCGGCAGCGCGTCAAAAGTGTCGGTGTAGTTCTGCAGCACATAACCACCAAAGTACGCGGGGTCGTCGCTGTTGATGGTGACACACAAGCCGTGTTCCAGCAGCGTGGCCAGGTTGTGCTGCGCCAGGGTGTTGAACACACACAACTTCACGTTCGACAAGGGGCACACCGTGAGCGGCATGCGCAGGGCGGCCAGCCGTTGCACCAGCGCCGGGTCTTCCAGGCAGCGCACGCCGTGGTCGATGCGCTCGGCTTGCAGCACGTCAATTGCACTTTTGATGTAAGCCGGCGGCCCTTCTTCACCGGCATGCGCCACGCGGTGCAGGCCCAGTGTTCTGGCCTGTGCAAAAACACGCGCAAACTTCTCGGGCGGGTGGCCCTTCTCGCTGCTGTCCAGGCCCACGCCGATGAAGTGTTCGCGCCAGGGCAAAGCATCCCGCAGCGTGGCCAGCGCTTGCTCTTCGCTGAGGTGGCGCAGGAAACACAGGATCAGCGCCGCACTGACGCCCAGCTCGGCCTGCGCCTGCCGGCAGGCGCGTGCCAAGCCTTGAATGATGGTCGCCATGGCCACGCCACGTTCGGTGTGGGTCTGCGGGTCAAAAAACAGCTCGGCACGCACCACACCTTCGGCCGCCGCGCGCTGCAGATAGGCCCACGCCATGTCGAAAAAATCCTGCTCGTGCAGCAGCACGCTGGCGCCGGCGTAATAGATGTCCAGAAAACTCTGCAGGTCGGTAAACGCATACGCCGCACGCAGTGCCGCCACGTCGGCGTAGGGCAGCTTCACACCGTTGCGCCGCGCCAGATCAAAGATCAACTCGGGTTCGAGCGAACCTTCAATGTGCAGGTGCAGTTCGGCCTTCGGCATGGCCTTCAGCAAAGCGTGCAGTTGTGCACGCGGCAGCGCGGCGGGGGCCGGCGGGGGCAGTGACGGGTTCATGGTGCGGTGGTCAACAGTTAAGGTTTTGGGGCGCCGTCACGACGGCCTGCCGATGTTGGCACAGCGCCGCAAAACGCAGCGGCTTACCAACCGTTTCGACTTGCCGCCTCAAGTCGCTGGCGCGACCTGCCGATACCCCACACAACAACCGGTGTCCTGGGAATGTGCCAGGCACTGGACAGCCGTGTTCAGCCCCGCCAGCAGACAGGTCGCCCCATGAAACCACGCCACGCCCTGCCCTCAACCACCCAGCGCCGCACGCGCAAGGTGCTGGGCTTCACGCTGATTGAAGTGATGATGGCGGTGGCCATCGTCGGCATCCTGGCTGCCGTGGCGTTTCCCAGTTATCGCGACTACATCACCCGCGGCCAGCTGACCGACGCCACCAACGGCCTGGCGACGCTGCGCGCCAACATGGAACGCCACTTCCAGGACAACCGCAGCTACGCCAGCGTCGGCACCTTTGTCACCCCCTGCGCCAGCACCGACGAGGCGTCGCGCACTTTCGGGCCTTTCGTGGTGAGCTGCGCCACCGCCCCCACCGCCACCGCCTTCAGCCTGCAGGCGGTGGGCAGTGGCAGCGTGACGGGCTTCACCTTCACCATCAACGAAACCGACGTGCGCGCCACCACCGCCGCGCCCACCGGCTGGGGCACCTGCGCCAACAAGTGGCTGACGAAAAAGGGGCAGGCGTGCTGACCCCGCTGCCCCTGCACAAGGCCCGGCAGCAGCCACCGCCCGCACGCCGCAGCGGCGGCGGCAGCGGCGGCGGCTTCACGCTCGTCGAACTGATGGTGACGCTGGTGCTGATGTCGTTGCTGCTCGGCCTGGCGGCGCCCAACTTTCGTGTCTGGGTGCGCAACGCACAGGTGCGCACCGTCAGCGACGCGCTGCAAAACGGCATGCGGCTGGCGCAAAGCGAAGCGCTGCGGCGCAGCCGCCAGGTGGTGTTTTTCCTGACTAACAACGGCGAATGCACCAACACCATCGAAGCCAGTGCCAACGGCGTGCACTGGAGCATCCGCACGGTGCCAATGACAGCTGGCGAAGCCTCGGAGGTGGTGCAGTGCGGTGTCTTGACTGATGTCGCCGCAGGCGTGGCCGTCACCGGCCCGGCGGCCGTGTGTTTCAACTCGATGGGCCGCCAGACCGAGAACACCAACACCGGGGTGACGGCCGGCAACTGCACGCTGGCGGCTTCGGGCCTGAGCACCTACACCGTCACCGCCATGGGCGCTGAACGGCCGCTGCGGGTGCTGCTCACACTGGGTGGCCAGGCGCGCCTGTGCGACCCCGCACGCACGCTGTCCGACAGCGCACCCGACGGCTGCCCGGCATGATGGCTAACGTTCCAGCTGTAGTAACCGTGGCCGCGCACCGCCGCGCCGCCGAGCGCGGCATGTCGATGATCGAAGTATTGATCGTCATCGTGCTGTTTTCTTTCGGCCTGCTGGGCATGGTGGGGCTGCAGGCGCGCGCCACGCAGACATCCGTCAGCGCCGACGACAACAACCGCGCCGCTTTGCTGGCCAACGAGCTGGCCACGCAGATGTGGACCCGCAACACCGTCAGCCTGCCCGCCGCCAACTTCGCGGCCTGGAACACCCGCATCGCCGACGCCACCGGGCAGGGCCTGCCCAACGGCGCTGGAACTGTCACGGTGAATGGCGCGGTTGCCCAGATCCTCATCACCTGGCGGGCCCCGCACATGGCTGCGGGTGACGGGCGGCGCTACCGCACAGAGGTGGTGATTCCATGACGCACCGAGGTGCCCAGTCCATGACATCAAGATCCATGACGCCAGCGGATCGTCAGCCGCAGCGCGGTGCTCATCGACCCATGAAGCCTGCGTCGCAGGCCGGCGTGACGCTGGTGGAACTGCTGGTGGCGGTGCTCGTGGGCTCGGCTTTGGTGATCGCCATCACCACCATCGTGATGCGCAGCGAAGCCGGCCGGCGCGGCTTGACGGCCACCAACGACAGTTCACAGAACGCCGCTTTTGTTTCCTTCGCGCTCGACCGCACTTTGCGCAGCGCGGGCTCGGGCTTTTCACAGGCCTGGCGCCAGGCTTATGGCTGCCGCGTGCTGGCGGCGCGCAACGGCAGCCGCGTGCTGCCGCGCACTTCGGCCTTTCCCGCACCCTTTGCCAGCGTGCCCCAAACCCTGCGCCTGGCGCCGGTGCTGGTGCATGCCGGTGCCGGCACCGGCGGCTCTGACGTGTTGGCGGTGGCCACCGGCGCCTCGGGCCTGGGCGAGGCCCCGCTGCCGGTGCTGGCGGGTTCGGTGACGGGCACGCAGCTGCGGGTGGCGTCTACCGTGGGCCTGCGTGCCAAAGACCTGGTGCTGGTGCTGCAAGACCCCAACAACTGCATGGTGCAGCAGGTGGTGGACGGTTTTGCCGGCGGCGCCACGCAGGCGCTGGACTTTGGCGGCACCTACGCCAGCAGCAGCATCGATGCGGTGCAACTGGACAGCCTGGGCGTGAACACCCCCGCTTTTGTGGCGCCGCTTGGAAACACACAAGGCAACATCCCCGCGCTGCAACTGCTGGGCGTGGCGGCCAACGCCACCCTGGTGAGTTTCGATGTGCTGCGTGTGGACGGCAGCGACACCGTCACACCCATAGCCGACAGCGTGGTGGACTTGCGCGCCCGCTACGGCGTGGACAGCGACGGCGACGGCCTCATCGACAACTGGGTGAACCCCGCCACCGCGCCTTACAACGTGGCCACGCTGCTGAACGGCACCGCTGCAGCACAGCGCAACCTGTTCAGCATTCAGGCCGTGCGCGTGGGCCTGGTGCTGCGCAGCGCCGCCGCCGAACGCAGCGCCGTGGCGCCGGCTGAGTTGACGATGTTTGGCGATCTGGCCGAGCCGCTGCGTTACAGCCGCAACCTGAGCGCGGCCGAACAGCTGCTGCGCCACCGCACGGTGGAGTTCACCGTGCCCCTGCGCAACGTGTTGATGGCGCCGCGCACCTGATTTTTTGCTGAGCCATGACCAACGCCCTGCCTGCCACCCGCACCGCCACCGCAACCGTCAGCCGTCCTGCACGTGCACGTGCACGTGGGCCAGCGCCACACCGCCAACGCGGTGTGACGCTGCTTTTCGGCTTGATCGCGCTGGCCATCATGATGATCGGCGCCGCAGCGATGGTGCGTTCGATGAACACCTCGCTGACGATCGCCGGCAACCTCGGCTTCAAGCGCGACCTCACCAACCAGGCCGAACGCGCCACCGCCAGTGTGATGGCGGTGATGAAAAGCGGCGCGTTGAAAACCGAAGCCGACCGCGACAACGCACTGGCTTCACGCAACTACAGCGCCACCATCCTGCCCACCAATGCCCAGGGCATACCGAATGCGCTGGTGGGTGACAGCAATTTCAGCACCGTGGGCGCAACATCCAACGACATCAGCGTGCCCGACCAGGGCGTTGTGCTGCGTTATCTGGTGGACCGCTTGTGTGTCAACACCGGGCTGGCTGACGGCAGCCACTGCCAGATGTCGGAACTGGGCGCACCGATGGGCGGCAGTGCAGCGGTGACGCATCGGGCTGACGACAGCTCGGCCACGGGCGGCGGTGGTGTGGTGCCACGGCAAACGGTGTTCCGCTTGAGCATCCGCGTCAGCGGGCCACGCAACACCCAGGCTTATTTCCAGACCACGTTCACTCTGTAAGAGCAATGCACAAGGAATTTTCCACCATGGCAAACCGTTCCGAAGCTGGTTCTGGCCCGACACTGGCAGCGCGCAGAGCGATCAGCTGGCCCGAGCGCAGCATGCAGCTTGCAGGGCTCTTGATGGCCGCTGCCGGGCTGCTGTTGGCATCAACAGCAGGCGCCACCACCAAGCTGGCCGACCAGCCGCTGTTCTCGAACGCCGGCGTACCCGGCAACCTGGCACTGGCGCTGTCGGTTGAATTTCCCACCGCCGTGAGCGTGGCGCACTTTGAAGTCAGCTACCTCAACACCACGGCCTACCTGGGTTACTTCGACAACAAGAAGTGCTACGACTACAGCTGGAGCGCTATCGAATCAGAGCGCCACTTTTATCCCGCAGGTTTGGCCACCGAGCGCAACTGCACCGGCAAGTGGTCAGGCAACTTTCTGAATTGGGCCACGATGCAGACCATCGACCCCTTCAGATGGGCGCTGACCGGCGGCTACCGGTCGCTGGACACCACCGCCATCACCTTGCTGGAAAAAGCCTGGGCATCGGGCCAGGGCGGCACCGGCAACTTTCCCAATCGCACCGCCTCGGGCAGCACGCTGGTGAGCAACGCCACGCCCTTTAACTGGAGCGATTTCAAGATGCGCGTGCAGGGCTTGGGCAACAAGCTGCGCTTCACACGTTCGGGTGACGTGAACACCGCCCCCACCGTCTACAACCCGGCCAACGGCGTCAGCTCCAGCACGGTGTACGAAGTGAGCGTGCGCGTGAAGGTCTGCGACGCCAGCGCAGCCGCCGGCGGCATTGAAGACAACTGCAAGTCTTACCCCGCCGGCACCTACAAGCCCACCGGGCTGATCCAGCAATATGCCGGCAAGATTCGCTACAGCGCCTTCGGCTACCTGAATGACAGCAACAAGCAGCGCGACGGCGGTGTGCTGCGGGCGCGGCAGAAGTTTGTCGGCCCCAACTACACACTGCCGGGCGAAAACCAGACCACCAACAGCAACAGTGAATGGGACGCCAACAACGGCATCTTGGCGCTCAACCCGGACCCCACAGACGCTGCCACCACCGCCACCGCCCTGGGCGTGACCATAGGCGCCAGCGGCGTCATCAACTACGTCAACAAGTTCGGCCAGGTCACACCCGGCAGCTACAAGACCTATGACAACGTGAGCGAGCTCTATTACGCCGCGCTGCGTTACTACAGGAACCTGGGCAACGTGCCGGAATGGACGTCAATGGCGGGCGCCAGCACGGCCACCAAAACCACCTGGGCCGACGGCTTCCCCGTCATCACAAGCTGGGACGATCCCATCAAATATTCATGTCAGCGAAATTTCGTGTTAGGCATCGGCGATGTCAACACCTGGACCGACAAAAACCTGCCCGGCAACACCGGCACCACGGGCGAACCTGCCAAGCCGGCAGCCGTGAGCGCCGACACTTCGGTGGACGCCAAGGTGGCCACCGACAAGGTGGGCAGCCTGCACGGCATGGGCGCCAATTTAGGCTCGGCTACCAACGCCCAGGAAATACCGGGCAGTTACTACATTGCCGGCCTGGCGTATGACGCCAACGCCAAGGACATCAGGCCCGACGACGCGACCAAACCCTGGACCATGGACAAACAAACCGTGCAGACCTACTGGCTGGATGTGCTGGAGTACAGCACCTACAAAAACAACAACCCGTATTACCTGGCCGCGAAGTACGGTGGTGCCAAGTTGCCCGACACCTTTGACCCCTACACACGCAACACCGACCTGCCGGTGGAGTGGTGGAATACGGGCGGCGGCACGGTCTACGGCCAGACCAAACCGAACAATTATTTTGTGGCCTCGAAAGCCGACGAAATGGTCAGCGGCCTGACCGATGCTTTCAGAAGCATCTCGGACAACCTGAGCGCCTTCACCACCAGCTTTTCCACCAACCTGCCACAGCTCACCAGCGCCGGCACGGCCAGCTTCAGCGCCAAGTACGACGCTGCAAACTGGAGCGGCGAGTTGACAGCGTCCACCGCCACCTACAACACCACCACCCAACAGCCCGACTTCGCGACGGCCTGGACCTTCAGCACCAAACTGGCAAGCCAGGTTGCAGGCACCGGCTGGAATACAGAACGGCGCATCGTGACCTTCAACACACAAACAAAAACCGGTGTGCCGTTCCGCCAGGCCAGCCTGTCCCCCGGCCAACAAACGGCGCTCAACACCGCCTACCGCACTGGCGACGACACGGTGGATTACGTGAACTATTTGCGCGGCGAAAAGAAACACGAGGTGGGCTCTTCAGAAACGGATTCGGCCAAAGCCTACCGCGCCCGGCCGCATCCGCTGGGTGACATCGTCGGCTCGATGCCGCGTGTGGTGGGCAAACCGATGGCGCCGCTTTCATCGTCATCCAACCCTGGTTACGACATCTTCAAGAACGACTGGAAAAACCGCAAAAACATGGTCTACGTGGGCAGCAACAACGGCATGTTGCACGCCGTGGACGGCACCCTGACCGACACCACGTCGGGCAAAGAGGTGTTTGCTTATGTGCCCGGTGCGCTGTACGAAGGCCCCACCGGTTCACCACAAACCACCGGCCTGGCGTCGCGCGGCAACCCCGAATTTGCCCACCGCTACCTGGTTGACGCCACGCCGGCAGTTTTTGACATCGACTTCGGGCGCACCCCGGGCGGCACCGGCACCCACTGGCGCACCGTGCTGCTGGGTGGCCTGGGCAAGGGCGGGCGTTCTTACTATGCGCTGGACATCACCGACCCGGGCAGCATCAACATCATCACCGGCCAGTCCACGGCCGAAAGCACCGTGGCCGGCCGCGTGCTGTGGGAATTCACCGACAGCGACCTGGGCTACACCTATGGCGAACCGACGGCCGTGAAAACCAAAGCCTACGGCTGGGTGTTGATCTTCGGCTCGGGCTACAACAACGCCGACGGCAAGGGCTACTTCTTCATCGTCAACCCGCGCACAGGCGCACTCATCCAGAAAATTAGCACCGGCGAAGGTGCGACAGCCGCACAAGCAGGCCTGGCGCATGTGCAAGCTTTTGTGCTGGACCGCAGCGACAACACGGCAGACAGCGTCTACGCGGGCGACTTGCTGGGCAACCTGTGGCGGCTGGACCTGCGGGCTGCCGACGGCGCCTACCCCGCGCCGGTGAAGCTGGCCACGTTGACCGACAGCAACAACAACCCGCGCCCGGTGACGACGCGCCCCACCATCATCGTGCAGCCCGGCACCCTGAAGCGCTGGGTCACCGTGGGCACCGGGCGTTTGCTGGATACCGAAGACGTGGCGAGCACGCAGTCGCAGGCCATGGTCGCCATCATGGATGGCAATGGTCTGGCCTTCAACAGCAGCGCGCCCGCAGGCTTCAGCTTTCCGATCACGCCGGCCGAGTTGCTGCAATTGACCGACCTGACCAGGCCAACTGCGTTAGACACCACCAGGCAGATCGGTTGGTACGTTGACCTTGGCCTCACCACAGGGCAGGGCTGGCGCGTCATCACCGACCCCAGCGCCTTTTACGGCTCGGTCGAGTTCACCACCACGCTGCCCGGTGGCAACGCCTGCAGCCCCAGCGGCAAAAGCCGTGTCTATTCAATCGACCTGGGCACCGGGCAGAGCGACCTGGTGGCTGGCGACGGCAGCACCCCCATCGCCTTCAATGAAACCATCGAAGGCATGGCTACCGAGCAGCGGTCTTATGGCATCAACGAAAACGGCACTGTCAAACGCATGCTGGTGGTGGGCGACAACAAAGGCAAAACCAAGGGCGTCAAAACCAAGCAGATGGTGGCGCCGGGCCTGCGGCGTTTGAACTGGCGCGAGCTGCCGCTGGCGCACTGAAGCCGCCCGGCGCAGCGATCAAGCGCTGTGGTCGGCCCTGGTGGCTTGCGCCGTGGTGGTCTCGGCTTGCAGGGCCTGCAAATCAGCGTGGTAACTGCTGCGCACCATGGCGCCCACGGCGGCATGCGCAAAGCCCATGGCCACCGCTTCACGTTCGAACATGCGAAAGGTGTCGGGGTGCACATAACGCCGCACTGGCAGGTGGTGGGCGCTGGGTGACAAATACTGGCCTATCGTCAAGCGGTCGATGTCGTGCGCGCGCATGTCGCGCATCACCTGCAGAATTTCTTCGTCGGTTTCGCCCAGGCCCACCATCAGGCCGCTCTTCGTGGGCACGCCGGGCACCTCTTGCTTGAAACGCTGCAGCAACGTCAAACTGAACGTGTAGTCAGAACCCGGCCGCGCTTCTTTGTACAGGCGCGGGATGGTTTCCAGGTTGTGGTTCATCACATCAGGTGGCGCGGCTTTCAGAATCTCAAGCGCACGGTCCATACGGCCGCGAAAGTCGGGCACCAGAATCTCGATTTGCGTCTGCGGCGAAAGTTCGCGTGTCTTGCGGATGCAGTCCACAAAATGCCCGGCACCGCCGTCGCGCAGGTCGTCGCGGTCCACGCTGGTGATCACCACGTACTTCAGCTTCAGCGCCGCGATGGTCAGCGCCAGGTTCTCGGGCTCGGCTGCATCCAGCGCGTCGGGGCGGCCGTGGCCGACGTCGCAAAACGGGCAGCGGCGCGTGCATTTGTCGCCCATGATCATGAAGGTGGCGGTGCCCTTGCCAAAACACTCACCGATGTTGGGGCAGCTGGCTTCTTCACACACCGTGTGCAGCTTGTGTTCACGCAGAATGTTTTTGATCTCGTAAAACCGTGTGCTGGGGCTGCCCGCGCGCACGCGTATCCACTCGGGTTTTTTCAACACCTCGGCGGCCACCACCTTGATGGGGATGCGCGAAGTTTTGGCCTGTGACTTTTGTTTGGCGCTTGGGTCGTAGGCGGGTGTGTCACCAACGCTTGCGGCTGGCAGGATGGACGTG
>JAYUPP010000043.1:0-5177 GCA_043760045.1 Betaproteobacteria bacterium | reverse complement strand
GGCGCGTCAACTCGACAGGCCACTCGCGCGTAATCCCGCTGCAGCCGGCGCCGCCCCTAACCATAAACTGATGGGCTTGCCCACAGCGCCGCCACCAGGAGTTCCCCCCATGCCGCAGTTCATAGTCAACGGCCAGCCCCGCAACGTCGATGTCGAAGCCGAAACCCCGCTGCTGTGGGTGCTGCGCGAACAGCTGGACATGACCGGCACCAAATACGGCTGCGGTGTGGCGCAATGTGGCTCTTGATCGGTGCACATCAACGGCGAACTGCGCCGTTCGTGTGCGGTGCCTGTGGGCAGCCTGCACGCTGCTGATCAGGTGCTCACCATCGAAGGCCTGTCGAACAACCGGTCCCACGCGGTGCAGCAAGCCTGGGCTGAAGGGGACGTGCCGCAGTGTGGCTACTGCCAGTCGGGCCAGATCATGGCGGCGGTGGCGCTGCTGCAGAAAAAGCCGAAGCCCACCGATGCCGACATCGACGAGGCCATGACCAACATCTGCCGCTGCGGCACCTACCTGCGCACCCGCGCGGCCGTGCACCGCGCCGCCGCCGTCGCCAGCCAGGGCAAGGCTTGAGGAGCACACCATGACCAACCACAGCACCACCTCAAAGCCGCTGGCAACCGAAGCCGGCAGCACCACCCGCCGCGGCTTCATGGTCAGCACCACGGCGGCCCGCAGCGCGCTGGTGCTGGGCTGGCAGGTGCCATTCGACGCTGAAGCTCAAACAGCGGCTCAAACAGCGGCCCAAACCGCATCCCCCACAGCCACCGCCGGCAGCGAGGTGAACCTGTGGGTGGTCGTCAAACCCGACGACAGCTGCGTGGTGCGCATCGCGCGTTCAGAAATGGGCCAGGACACCCTGACCGGCCTGGCGCAACTGGTGGCCGAAGAGCTGGAATGCGACTGGGCCAAGGTCAGCACCGAACGCATCTCGCCGCAGCGCAACCACGCCGCCAAACGTGCCTGGGGCGAAATGGGCACCGGCGGCAGCCGTGGCATCCGCATGTCGCACGACCATGTGCGCCGGGGCGGCGCCGCAGCGCGAATCATGTTGCTGCAGACGGCCGCCGATGAATGGAAAGCGCCCGTGGCCAAACTGCGGGTGGAACGGGGTGTCATCACACATCTGGCGTCAGGCCGCAGCACCCGTTTTGGCCAGGTGGCGGCAGCGGCGGCGAAGCTGACACCGCCCGACCTGAAAAGCATCGCGCTGAAAGACCCCAAAAACTGGAAGGTGGCCGGCAAGGGCCTGAAGCGTCTGGACACCGCTGACAAGCTGGACGGCAGCAAAAAGTACGCCATCGACCTGCGGGTGCCCGGGCAGCTGAGCGCCGCCATCCAGGCCTGCCCCGTGTGGGGCGGCAAGCTCGTCAGCTTCGATGCCAGCAAGGTCAGCGGCATGCGCGGCGCCAAGGGTGTGGTGCAGGTCAACGAGCGCACCGTGGCCGTGGTGGCCGACACCTGGTGGCGCGCCAAAACCGCGTTGCAGGCGCTGCCCATCGTGTGGGACGAAGGCGCGGGTGCACAGCAAAACAGCGCCACCATCGCGCAGCGCCTGGCGGAAGGCCTGAGCGCCAACAACGCCTACGCGATGCGCGACGAAGGCCAAGCGCTGCAGGCCATCGCCGGTGCCGCGCGCCGTGTGGAAGCCAGCTACGGCTCACCCTTCCTGGCCCATGCCACGATGGAGCCGATGAACTGCACCGCGCGCGTCACCGCCACCAAAGCCGAGGCCTGGGTGGCGACGCAAAACGCCGAAGCCGCACACGCTGCCTTGTCTGAATCGTCGGGCCTGCCGCTGGCGCAATGCGAAGTGACCTGCACCGACCTGGGCTGCGGTTTTGGCCGCCGGGGCGGCCTGCAGGACTACGTGCGCCAGGCGGTGGCCATCGCCAAGCAGTTCCCGGGCACGGCGGTGCAGATGATCTGGAGCCGCGAAGAAGAGCAGGCGCAGGACTTCTACCGCCCCATTTCGATGGCGCGCCTGTCGGCTGGGCTGGACGCGGCCGGCAACCTGGTGGGCCTGCACGTGCGGGTGTCGGGCCAGTCGATCAACGCCTTTGCAGCACCCCAACTGGCGCAAGACGGCAAAGATCGGCGCCAACTGCAGGGTTACTGGGCTGAGCCCGGCGACGCCCAACTGGGCTACACCGTGCCCAACCTGCTGGTGGAATACGCGATGCGCAACACGCATGTGCCGGTGGGCCCCTGGCGCGGTGTCAACACCAACCAGCACGGTGTTTACATGGAATGTTTCATCGACGAAGTGGCGCGCGCTGCGGGTGCCCACCCGCTGGAATTCCGCCGCCGCCTGATGGGCAAACACCCCAAACATCTGGCGGTGTTGAACGCTGCTGCGGCGCATGCCGGCTGGGGCCGGCCGCTGCCGCCGGGTGTGCACCGGGGCATCGCACAGTTCATGGGTTATGCCAGTTATTCGGCGGCGGTGGCCGAGGTCTCGGTCAGCCCACAAGGTGCACTGAAAGTGCACCGCATGGTGCTGGCGCTGGACTGCGGCCACGCCGTCAACCCCGCACAGATTGCAGCGCAGGTTGAGGGCTCGGTGGCGTATGGCCTGTCGGCCACCTTGTACGGCGAGATCAACATTGACCGTGGCCGCGCGGTGGAATTGAATTTCCACAACTACCCCATCCTGCGCCTGGCCGAAATGCCCAAGGTTGAAACCGTCATCGTGCCGACGCACGACTTCTGGGGCGGCGTCGGCGAGCCCACCATCTGCGCCGTGGCGCCCTGTGTGCTGAACGCCATTTATGCCGCCACCGGCAAGCCGGTGCGCAGCCTGCCGCTGAAGCATGTGAGGCTGGTTTGATGCTGCAACCAACGCAAGCCGACAGCAGCGCGAACAGACACGCCGACATCCGCGACGGCGTGCGTGCGCTGTGCGCCGGCTTCCCGGCTGAATATCACCGCCGCATCGACGCGCAGCGGGGCTACCCGGAAGAGTTTGTAGACGCGCTGACCAAAGCCGGTTGGTTGGCGGCACTGATTCCGCAAGACTACGGTGGCTCGGGACTGGGCCTGGCCGAAGCCAGCGTGGTGATGGAAGAGATCAACCGCAGCGGCGGCAATGCCGGCGCCTGCCACGGCCAGATGTACAACATGGGCACCTTGCTGCGCCACGGCTCGGCCGCACAAAAGCAGCGCTGGCTGCCGCCCATTGCGCGCGGCGAACTGCGGCTGCAGAGCATGGCTGTCACCGAGCCCAGCACCGGCACCGACACCACGCGCATCAAAACCACCGCCGTCAAACGTGGCGACCGTTATGTGGTTAACGGCCAAAAGGTGTGGATCTCGCGCGTGCAGCATTCCGACCTGATGATCTTGCTGGCGCGCACCACGGCGCTGGCTGATGTGGCGAAAAAAAGCGAAGGCCTGTCAATCTTTCTGGTCGACCTGCGCTGCGCCATTGGGCAGGGCATGACGGTGCGGCCGATTGCAAACATGGTGAACCACGAAACCAACGAACTGTTTTTCGAGAACCTGGAAATCCCGGCCGAGAACCTGATCGGCACCGAAGGCCAGGGCTTCAAGTACATCCTGGACGGCCTGAACGCCGAGCGCACGCTGATTGCTGCCGAGTGCATCGGCGACGGCCGCTGGTTCATCGACAAGGTCACGGCCTACGCCAAAGAGCGTGTGGTTTTCGGCCGCCCCATCGGCCAGAACCAGGGTGTGCAGTTTCCGATTGCCGAAGCGCACATTGAAGTGGAAGCCGCCGACCTGATGCGCTGGCAGGCCTGCACCTTGTTCGATGCCCACCAGCCCTGCGGCGCCGCAGCCAACATGGCGAAATACCTGGCCGCCAAAGCCAGCTGGGAAGCAGCCAACGCGGCCATCCAGTTCCACGGCGGTTTTGGTTTTGCCTGCGAATACGACGTGGAACGCAAATTCCGCGAAACACGGCTGTACCAGGTGGCGCCGATATCCACCAACCTCATCCTGAGCTACATCGCCGAACACGTGCTGGGCCTGCCGCGCAGTTTTTGATGGCTCGTGAACCGCCCAGTGCCTGGCGCACACTTTGAACGTTCGACCGTCGGCGCCCCAGCGGCCCGGCAGCACAGAAAAACAACCCCGGAGACCCCCCATGACCTTTCGACGCGTGTTCACCCACAGTTTGTTGGCCGCTGCAGCAGCAGCCGCAGGCCTTTTCAGCGCCCCTGCATTGGCGCAAACCCCCGCCTACCCGGCGCGCAGCATCACGCTGGTGGTGCCTTTTGCGGCCGGCGGGCCCACCGACGTGGTGGCGCGTTCCTTGGCTGCGGTGATGGGCAAAACACTGGGCCAGACCGTGGTGGTGGAAAACAAGCTCGGCGCCGGTGGCACACTGGCTGCCGGTTATGTAGCCAAAGCCGCACCCGACGGCTATACGTTTTTCATCCACCACAACGGCATGGCCACGGCGCCGGGGCTGTACCGCAAGCTGGCCTTCAATCCGCTGACCGACTTTGAATACGTCAGCCAGGTGGTGGACGTGCCGATGACGCTGCTGGGCCGCAAAGACCTGCCCGCCAACACACCGCAAGAGTTGTTTGCGTGGGTGAAAGCGAGCGGCGGCAAGGCAACGCTGGCGCATGCCGGGTTGGGCGCCGTGTCGCAACTGTGCGGCATGCTCTTCATGCAGCAAATGGGGGTGGAAATGAACACCATTCCCTATTCAGGCACCGCGCCGGCGCTGAACGCGCTGCTGGCCGGGCAGGTGGATGTGCTGTGCGACCAGACCACGCAAACGCTGCAGCACATCAAAGCCGGCACGGTGAAACTGTACGGCGTGACGACACGCGAACGCATCAAGGCGCTGCCCGGCACGCCCACGCTGGACGAGGCGGGTTTGAGGGGCTTCGAGGTCAAGGTCTGGCACGGCATCTATGCACCCAAGGGCACTCCGGCAGCCGCCATCGACAGCTTCGGCAACGCCCTGCGTGCGGCGTTGAAAGACCCCACCATCGTGGCCCGCATGGCTGAATTGGGGGCTGACATCGTGCCGGAAAACAAGCAGACGCCGGAAGGGCTGCGCACTTGGCTGCGGCCGGAGATAGACAAGTGGGGGGCTTTGATACGCGCCGCCGGAACTTACGCCGACTGAACAGCCGCACCCACCATGCAAGCCGCCTTTTACGAACGCACCGGCAGCGCGCGCGCTGTGCTGCAA
>JAYUPP010000042.1:0-14545 GCA_043760045.1 Betaproteobacteria bacterium | reverse complement strand
TGATTCATTTTGTGTTGCACGACGCCGCCGACAGCGTGGCCGTGGTGGTGGTGGAAGGCGTGAAAGCCGGCATGAAGCTGAAGGGCTGGATCATGGACGAGGACAAGATGACCTCGGTCACCGCCAAACAAGACATCCCCATCGGCCACAAGGTGGCGCTGAAGAAGCTGGCAGTGGGTGACACCGTCGTCAAGTACGGCATCGACATGGGCAAGGTGGTGCAGGCCATCAAGGCGGGCGAACACGCCCACGTGCATAACATCAAAACGAAACGCGGGTGAAATCCATGAGTATCGTGAACAAAAAAACCAACTTCCTCGGCTACCGGCGCGAAAACGGCCGTGTCGGCATCCGCAATCACGTCATCATCCTGCCGCTGGACGATTTGTCCAATGCCGCAGCCGAAGCCGTGGCGCACAACATCAAAGGCGCGCTGGCCATACCGCACCCTTACGGTCGGCTGCAGTTTGGTGCCGACCTTGATTTGCACTTCCGCACCCTGATTGGCACCGGCTGCAACCCCAATGTGGCGGCGGTGGTCGTTATTGGCATCGAAGACGGCTGGACGAAGAAGGTTGTGGACGGCATCGCGAGCACCGGCAAACCGGTAGTGGGCTTCGGCATCGAAGGCCACGGCGACCACGACACCATCATGAAAGCCAGCAAGGCGGCGCGCGGCTATGTGCAGTGGGCCAGCGAAAAGCAGCGCGAGAAGTGCGACCTGAAAGAGCTGTGGGTCAGCACCAAGTGCGGTGAGAGCGACACCACCAGCGGCTGCGGCGCCAACCCCACGGTGGGCAACGCATTCGACAAGCTGCACAAGCTGGGCAGCACCTTGTGTTTTGGAGAAACCACTGAACTCACCGGTGGTGAGCAGATCGTGGCCGCACGCTGCAAAACCGACAAGGTGCGTGAACAGTTCATGTTCATGTTCAACCGCTATCAAGACGTGATCAACCGCCACAAAACCAGCGACCTGTCGGACAGCCAGCCCACCAAAGGCAACATCGCCGGCGGCCTGACCACGATTGAAGAAAAAGCACTCGGCAACATCCAGAAAATCGGCAAGACCTGCACCGTGGACGGTGTCATCGACAAGGCCGAGATGCCCACTCACCCGGGCCTGTGGTTCATGGACAGTTCATCGGCCGCCGCCGAGATGGTGACGCTGTGCGCCGCCAGCGGCTACGCGCTGCACTTTTTCCCCACCGGCCAGGGCAACGTTATCGGTAACCCCATCCTGCCCGTCATCAAAATCTGCGCCAACCCGCGCACCGTGCGGCTGATGAGCGAACACATCGACGTTGACAGTTCGGGCCTGCTGCAGCGCCAGATCACGCTGGACGAAGCCGGCGACCTGCTGCTGGAAAACATGCTGCGCACAGCCAACGGACGCCTCACCGCCGCCGAGGCCCTGGGCCACCGCGAATTTGTGCTGACGCGGCTGTACGAAAGCGCGTGACGCAACAGCTTCGCCCACCGGAACTTCCCATGCGCATCGTCATCACCGAATTCATGAACGAAAGTGCCGTGGCGCAGCTGCGTGCGGCGCACGATGTGTTGTACGACCCCAAACTGGTGGACGACACGCCCCGCCTGCTGCGTGAAGCGGCCGGCGCCGACGCGCTGGTGGTGCGCAACCGCACGCAGGTGCGGGGGGAATTGCTGGCAGCGCTGCAGCGGTGCAAAGTGGTGGGCCGCCTGGGCGTGGGGTTGGATAACATTGATGTGCAGGGGTGCGAAAAACGCGGCCTGCAGGTGATACCGGCCACCGGAGCCAATGCCTTGAGCGTGGCCGAATATGTGGTGGCCACCACCCTGCTGCTGCTGCGCGGCGCGTACGCGCACACCGCTTCAGTGGCCGGTGGCCAGTGGCCGCGCAACGCACTTTCCAACGGGCGCGAAGCTGGGGGCAAAACCTTGGGCCTGGTCGGTTACGGGTCCATCGGGCAGTTGACGGCACGCCTGGCACGGGGCCTGAACATGCAGGTGCAGGCTTTTGATGCGCTGCTGGATGCCGACCACCCGGCTTTCGCCGATGGCCAGGCGCGCTGTGCCGGCCTGATGGAAGTCATCACCACCAGCGACGCCGTCAGCCTGCATGTGCCGCTGGTGGACGGCACCCGTAACTTGTTCAACGCCGAACGCATCGCGGCCATGAAAAAGGGTGCCGTGCTGATCAACACCGCGCGCGGCGGCATCGTGGATGAAGTGGCACTGGCCGCAGCGCTGAAAAGCGGCCACCTGGGCGGCGCCGCCCTCGACGTGTTTGACGTGGAACCGCTGCCAGCAGCAGCCCACTTTCAGGATTGCCCCAACTTGATATTGACGCCCCATGTTGCCGGCGTCACGGCCGAAGCCAACGAACGCGTGAGTTTCTTGATTGCACAGAAAGTGCTGGAGGCCCTGCTTTGAAGGCACACCCATGAAGCTGCCTGTGGCCGAAGTGCAGGCCCTCGTCGCTGTTGCGCTGGCACGTGCAGGTGCTAACGCCGCCATGGCGCAGAGCACCGCACGCGCCTTGGTGCTGGCCGAAAGCCAGGGGCAGGGTGGCCACGGCCTGTCGCGTGTGGCGCAGTACAGCACCCACCTGAGCAACGGCCGGGCTAACGGTCAAGCGGTGCCGCAGGTGCTGAAGCGCAAGGGCGCCGCGCTGGTGGTGGACGCACAGGCCGGCCTGGCCTTCCCGGCCTGCGACCTGGCCGTGACTGAGGCCATCAGCACCGCGCGCACGCTGGGCGTGGCGGTGGTGGGCGTTGTGCGCAGTCACCACTGCGGCGTGGTGGTGGACCATTTGCGTGCGGTGGCAGCCGCAGGCATGGTGGGCCTGGGCTTCACCAATTCGCCGGCGGCCATGCCGGCAGCGGGCGGCAAACACGCCATCTTCGGCACCAATCCTGTCGCGGCCGTGTTTCCAAGGCGGCAGCCTGCAAAGGCGCACGCGCACGGTGGCGTGGCCAGCACGGCGAACGAACCCTTGCTGATCGACCTCAGCCTGTCAGAAGTGGCACGCGGCAAAGTGATGCTGGCGGCCAAAGAAAACCGGCCCATTCCCGCCGGCTGGGCGCTGGACGCGGCAGGCCAGCCCACCACCGACGCCCAGGCCGCACTCGCGGGGCAGATGCTGCCGCTGGGTGCGGCCAGTTCAGCCAAAGGCGCGATGCTGGCGCTGGTGGTGGAACTGCTGGTCACGGCCGTCATCGGCGCGCAGTTCGGTTTTGAGGCGTCCAGCTTTTTTGTCGATGCGGGCAACCAGCCCGGCATCGGCCAGGCCTTCATCGTCATCGACCCCGGTGCCCTGGCCGGCAACGACAGCTATCTGGACCGGCTGGAAGTGCTGGTGGCCGAAATGCTGAAAGACGAAGGTGTGCGTTTGCCCGGTGCCCGGCGCGAGGCGCTGCGGCGCAAGGCTGAAACCGAAGGCCTGGAAGTCAGCGACGCGCTGCTGGCGCAGTGGCGCGGGTAGGCCGATCAGATCGAGGCGGCGCCCCCCAAACGTGGCAGCGGCAGCAGACCCGAATGCCAGGCCAAGAACGCACCCATGTTGACAACCACCGTGAACCAGAAGGCCACCACAAAGCTGTGTTTGCTGGTCTTGTGGCGCAGCAGTTGTTGCGCCAGCAGCGCCCCCGGCCAGCCGCCAAACAGTGACAAAAGATGCAGCGTCATCTCTGCCGTGCGCCAGCGGCCCGACACCGCTGCTGACTTGTCGAAGGCGTAAGCCAGGAACGCCACCAGGCTCATTCCAAGGTAGGCCAACAGCACGACGGGCGTAAAACCATAGCGCCACACCACCCAGGCGTAGATCGCAGCAAAGCCGGGCATGGCCAGCGTGCGCGGCACGGTCCACAACGCCGGGGCTTCAGATCTCGCGTCAGATTTCGGTCTTGCGATTCGCCTTGCGCGCACTGGGTACTGCAGCGCCCGCGCTTTTTTCTTTCCATCCAGACCCGTTTCAACTTCAAATGTGACCACTTGGCCCAGCGAAGGGCGGCCCGTGCCTGATGGGAATGCCTTGATGTGAACGAAGACTTCCTGCCCGCCCTCAACGGCCTCCAGAAAGCCGAAGCCGCGTTCATCGTTCCAGGTTTTAAGGGTGCCGCTGAATCTCATCACGAAAGCGAGGCGCGTCCAGCCTTCAAGGCGCGTCGTCGTTCGCCGCCGCCGCACCCACGCGCTGCACACGCGAAGCAAAACCTTCAGCGCCCAGGCTGGCCACCGATGCGGCCTGCGCGCTGGCGCGCTTGAGCAAAGCATCGGCCTGTTTGCCGTGTTCGGGGTACAGCGCCATGCCCAAAGTAATCTTGACGCTGCAGGCCTGGCCGGCAACGCTGTAAGGCTGCTGCAACGACTGCACCAGCTTGGCCGCCACGCCGTCGGCATCGGTCTTTTTCTCCAGCCGGCCCAGCAACACGCCGAAGGCGTCGTCGCCGATGGCCGCCACCACGTCGCTGGCGCGCAGGCCGCTGCGCAGGCGCACGGCCACCTTGCGGCGCAGCACATTGGCCGACTCGGCACCCAGGCGTTGCGCCGCAGCGGCCAGGCCTTCCACGCGCAACACCAGCAGCAGCATCGGCGCCGGTTCACGTTCACGCAGGGCCAGCAGTTGCGTCATGTGTTCCACCAGCTGCGCCTGGTGCGGCAGGCCGGTGGCCAGGTCGGTGGCATAGGCCGTGCGTGATGCCCTTTCCATGCGCTTGCGCTGCACCGCATGGTGCAACTGTTGCGACAGCAAGGCGGCATCCTGCGGTGGCACAACGGCTTCCACCCCTAAACGCAGCAGTTCGGTTTCAAGCGCCAGGTCTTGCACCGGCGTCAGCACAAGCCATGCGCTTTCAAGCGCCGAAGCCGAGAGGCCGGGCCGCTGGGTCAGCGCTTGCAGCGCCTCTTGCGTGGCGGCCTGCACCAGCACTGCATCGGCAGCGGCTCCGGTTTCGGCCCGGGGCTGCGCATGCACCACCCATCCCAGGGCCTGCAGGGCTTGCCGCGTTGCTGTTTCAAGCTCCGGTGCGAGCAGTGTCAACGCGGACAGATTGGGCATGGCGCAACAGGGTAGCCGGGGAACAAGATGGAGCGGGTGAAGGGAATCGAACCCTCGTATGAAGCTTGGGAAGCTGCCGTTCTGCCATTGAACTACACCCGCAGCAGCCGCAATTCTAGTGCGCCTTCAACCCCTGAGGCAGCGCCCCGGAAGGCGCCGTTTCAGCCTGCAGCGCAGCGTCGAAGGCGGCACCAAAAGGGGCACCAAACGCAGCACCGGAGCCGGTGTTTGCGCCGCCCCTTCAGCGCTGCCACTCAGCACGGCTGCGGATTGCAGGCACACCCGCAAAGCAGCCGGTCGGCGTTCCGCTGTCAATGATGTTGCGACCTTCCTTGTGGCGCGCACTCAAAATCGCCTGGCGCCAGCCCCCATTCAACACCACGATTCATGAGTCCAGAACACAAGTCACCGCTGCAACTTGCAGACGCGGCGTCAGACACCGCTTGCGACCCCTCAGCAGGCCCGGCCTTGAACGCCACGCGCAGGCCGATCAAGAGCTTTGTGCTGCGCGCCGGCCGCACGGCCAGCGGACAGCAGCGGGCCTTGCAGGAACTGGGGCCCCGCTACTTGTTGCCTTACAGCGCATCGCCACTGGACGCTGCTGCCGCCTTTGGTCGGCAAGCGCCGCTGGTGCTGGAAATCGGCTTCGGCATGGGCCAGGCCACGGCGCAGGTGGCGCAGGCGCAGGCGGATATCAATTTCCTGGGTGTGGAAGTTCATCCGCCCGGCGTCGGTGCGCTGCTGAAGCTGATGGGTGAATTGCAACTGAGCAACATCCGCATCGTGCAACACGACGCAGTGGAAGTGCTGCAGCACATGCTGACGCCGGACAGTTTGAACAGCGTGCACATCTGGTTTCCCGACCCGTGGCACAAGAAACGCCACCACAAAAGGCGGCTGATACAACCCCCACTGGTGTCGCTGCTGGCCAGCCGTTTGGCAGCCGGTGGCACGCTGCACTGCGCCACCGACTGGCAGCCTTATGCCGAGCAGATGCTGGAAGTCCTGGGTGGTGAGTCAATGCTGGTCAATGTCGCATCTGACGGGCGTTATGCAAGCCGACCCGAGTCCCGCCCCCTGACGAAATTCGAATTGCGCGGCCAGCGGCTGGGGCATGGGGTGTGGGACCTCATCTACAGCCGCAAGCCGAGTTGACAGCCGATCAGATTGCAGACGGGCGCGTGTCCTCCGCAATCGGCGTGCCGTCTTCGTGCAGATCTTTGTTGGGTTTGATGGCTGGAGATCCTGCACCGTCACGGCGGTCCACTTCCCGCTCGACTTGTCGCAGCTTTTCATCAACTTCCTTCGTCGAGTGCTGCGAAGGTTCGATATGAGCCGTGGGCTGCCGGGGCTGCTGTGTCATGGTGTGTCTCCGTGGATGACTGGACAACCAGTTTGAGGCGCAACGCGGCGCGCCTGTGTCGGCGTGCCGGACGTGCCGCCGTCAGCGCCGGCCTACTCAAGCACAGCAGGCAGCAGGGCCCACAACGGCACCGCCTCAACCCCCGCGCCCAGCGGGAAACGATGCTGCCCCGGGTGCACCACATACAGCGCGTCCAGTTTCAGGTCGTTGATGGCGATGTGCATCGACTTCGTAAGCCCGGGCACGTCGCTGCGCTTGAATTCCACGCCTGTACGCCGGCCGCCTTGCATCATCAGCAGGTCCAGTTCGGCGCCCTGGTGCGTGGCCCAGAAATAGGCTTCGTCGGGCTTCGCAAGGCGCAGCACCTGCTCAAGCGCAAAACCTTCCCAGCTGGCGCCGCTGCGTGGGTGCGCCAGCAGGTCGGGCAGGCGCTTCAAGTCCAGCAGCGCGTGCAGCAGGCCGCTGTCGCGAAAGTAAACCTTCGGCGCCTTCACCTGGCGCTTTGCGAGGTTGGCGTGCCAGGGCTGCAATTGGCGCACCATCAGCGTTTGTGTCAGGGCGCCCAGATAGCGCCGCACGGTGGGCTCTGAAACACCCAGCGAGCGCGCCGGATCGGCCGCCGTCCAGATATTGCCGTGCACATGGGCCAGCATGCGCCAGAAGCGCAGCATCGCGGGTGCGGCCATGCCCAGGCCCAGTTGCGGCAAATCGACTTCAACGTGGCTGGCCACAGCCTGGCGGCGCCAGGCGATGCTGTCTTCGTCGCTGCGCGCCAGCCAGCTTCGCGGGTAGCCACCGCGCAGCCACAAGGCATCGGCGCGGGCGCTGTGCCAGGTTTGACTGGGCGGGCAGACCTCAGCCAGGTCGAACCCGGCCACCTCCACCACCTCTACCCGACCCAGCAACGACTCGCCGGCTTGTTGCAACAGTGCCGGCGCGGCGCTGCCCAGCAGCAGAAACTGGCCGGCCGCGTCGCTGCGGTCGATCAGCGTGCGCAGCACCGGAAAGAGACCCGGGCGGCGCTGAACTTCATCAATGACCACCAGCCCCGTCAGGCGCGACAAGGTGGCATACGGCTCGTCAAGGCGCGCGACATCCTGCGGATTTTCAAGGTCGAAGTAGTTGGCCGACCCGGGCTGCAGGTAGCGGCGCGCCAGCGTGGTTTTGCCGGCCTGGCGCGGCCCCACCAGCACCACCGCGCGCGAACGCGCCAGTGCGCGCTGCACAGTGAGTTCAAGCGCCGGCCGGTTCAACATGGGCGCAATGTAACGTTTCCATGAATTTCCAACAACATATGTTCGAAAATCATGGTCAGAAAGCAGCGGGCCGCAAGACCCCGAGGCCTCTCAAGCTTTCCAGTCCACCCAGCCCAGGTAAGCCGTCAGCAGCACGACACCGCCAAACACGATGCGGTACCAGGCAAACACCGTGAAGTCGTGCGTGGACACATAACGTATCAGCCAGCGTATGCACAGCAGGGCACTGAAAAACGCAAACACCAGGCCGACGCCAAACAGCGGCAGGTCGGCCATCGACAGCAAGTCGCGCTGCTTCAGCACCGAATAAGCGCCGGCGCCCATCAGCGTGGGTATGCCCAGGTAGAAGCTGAACTCGGTGGCGCACTGGCGTGAAAAGCCGAACAGCATGGCACCGATGATGGTGGCACCTGAACGGCTGGTGCCGGGTATCAGCGCCAGGCACTGCACCAGGCCCACCTTCAGTGCGTCCAGCGCCGACATGTCGTCCACCGTCTCAACACGCGCGCGGCGTGTGCCCTGCAAGTCCATGGCACCAAACCGGCGGCGGTGGCGCGCTTCCACCCACAGGATGATGACGCCGCCGACGATGAAGGCGGTGGCCACGGGCACCGGGTGAAAGAGCCGGTCTTTGACGATCTTGCCCAGCGTCAGCCCCAACACCACGGCGGGAATGAAAGCCACCAGCACGTTGCGCGCAAAACGCTGCGCCACGGGGTCGTATGTGATGCCAGCAACGGTGCGCTGCAGGCGCTGGCGGTATTCCCAGATGACGGCAAACATCGCGCCGGTCTGGATGGCGATCTCAAAAACCTTGATCTTTTCGCCAGTGAAGTTCAAAAGCGAAGCCGCCAGGATGAGATGGCCGGTGGACGAGATGGGCAGGAACTCGGTGAGCCCTTCCACCACGCCCATGATGGCGGCCTTGATCAGCAGAACAACATCCACAGCGCGCTTTCAGCAAATGAGAACGCCGCTTCAGTGGGCGGCGCAGCGCGGGATGATAGGGGCGGCTCACAGGGAAGATGGCAGCCGCCGCCCGCTGCTGTTGGCGGGCTGCTTCGGCTTCGGTGCGAACGTGATTTCCAACCCGCTGCGCGTGACGTTCAGCGCCGCCGGCAGCACACCGGCCCGGTCGAGTTGGGCCAACTTGTCGGCTGGCAAGCGGTACAGCACCAGGCCTTCCAGCACACGCTCGGCCAGGGCAGCGGCCAGCCGCTGGGCGCCGCTGCGGCGGCTGTCGCCGAAGGTGGATGAAGCCGAAGTTGCCGAAGGCGCAGGCGGCGTGGACCGGGCCGGGTCCAGCACAACGTCGTGCACCCGCACCCGGTCCAGCCGCACCGCCTGCTCGGCCGCGTCCCAGCGCAAGGCGGTGTCGAATTCGAGACTGCCGCTGTAGCGGCTGGCCATGATGCGTTCACGCGCATCCAGGGCCAGCCTGACCTGCAAGCGCCCACTGTCGGGCAGCAGGCGCAACTGCGGCGCGCTGGCGCGCACCGCAAACACTTCCAGCAGCTTTTGCTGCTGCGGAAACTTGTCTGTCAGCAAGCGCTGCAGGTCGGCTTCGCTCAGCCGAATGGCAGCCGGCGCACCCATATGTCCGCAGCCGGAGGCGCCCGCCAGCAGCAGCGTGGGCAGCGCCATCAGTAACCACAAGCTGGTGCGGCGCGCCACAAGCCGGCCACGTTGTGCGGGCCTGCTGGGCCGGTTCAGCGAAACGTCATCGGTGGCAAGGCTCATGGTGCATCGCGCGCAGCCTCGGTGGGCGGGCCACCATCGTAGCCCGCCACCTGAAAACCAGGCCTTGGAAAGCCAGACTCAGCGGCTGGCCACAGCGGCCGCGGCCGCCACGGTCTTGGCGTACACACGCAGCTCGCCGTTGCGGTTGCTGCCCGACAGGTTGGAGCCGTTGTTGGCAAAAGCCACCGTGCGGCCATCGGCCGAGATGAGGGCGCCGGTGGTGGTGGTGGTGGTGCCGTTGCTGGCCACGCCGGCGGTGGTGCGCACCACGTTCTGTTCCTGGCCCGCCTGCAAATTGCGCAGCGTGGCCAGGTTTTGCCCGGTCAGGCTGTTTCCCGTGCGGCGCACGCAAGCGGCAGCGCTGCCGGCGTCGTTCAGCGCAATGTCCACCCGGTAGCCCGCACCACTGACAGGCAAACCCGCCGTTGCCAACAGCGGCTGCAACACACCGCTGTCCAGGTTTTTGGCAACCAGGCCCGCCGCGCCGGCACTGCAGTCGCCGCCGATGTAGAGCACCACGCGGCGGCCCTGACCGATGAAACCCTGCACGCCGATGGTGGGCCCAAAGGCACCCGTTGATGTGATCACATTGCCCGACACATCGGTGTTCACTTGCCGCAAGGCCAGGCTGTCGACCTGGACCGAGAAGGCGTCGTTCTTGCCGTTGTTGTCGCCCAGTTCTGTGTAGTTCACCTGCGTTGAAAAAACCACGCTGCGGCCATCGGGGGCCAGCATCGCGTCGCCATACAAAGCCCCTTGAGGCACCGTGAAGCGGGCTTGCGCTTCCAGGTTGATGAAACGCACGGCAACCGGGTTGCTGAGGTCGCTGACGAGCAGCCGCGCCGGCCCGTTGGCCGGCGCTTCATCACCACCCAGGTAAGTGGTGGTGGGCAGCGCCAGAAAGCCCACCCGCAGGCCGTCGCTGAACAGGCCGGCAAAACGGTAAGCCTCAGTCGTGGGCAGGCTGGCCCTGGGCGGCGTGGCGCGCGTCAACACTCCCGTCACCAGGTGCTTCACAAAAATGGCCGACCCGGCGCCCAGCGGCGGAAACTGGCAAGGGCCGCTGCCGCCGGTTTCCGTCATCAAAGCCACCGCGCGGCCGTCGGGTGTCATGCCCAGGCAGCTGGAACTGCGCAGCACGGGCCCGCCCGTGCTGGTGGTGCTGACGCGGGTGACGGCGCCGCTGCGCAGGTTCTTCAGAAACAGATCGGTCGCGCCGGCGTTGTTGTCACCGCTGACCACCGTCTCGGAAGGGCTGGAAAACAGCACCAGGCTGCCGTCGGCCGAGACAGCGCAGGGGCAGCGGGGGCAGCAGAGACAGCGCGGGCAGAAATTGCAGCCGGGGCAGCCGGGGACGGTGGAAGTTCTTGCACAGTGTTCACTCCTGGGCAAGGGCACGTCGCCCAAAACCCGCTGTCTCGATCTGCATTCTCAAAGTCCTCACAGCGGCGTCACGGCTGCGTGAAGACTCTGCACGCGGCTTGCCATCGCTGCGCGCCTTGACGCCAGGGGCTGCCGGTCCTACATTAATGACCGGTTAGTCATTAACATGCAGCCCTCCACAACCACCCCCAAGCACGCCGCCGCCAGGCAACAACGCCAACGCCGCAAGGAAGCGCGCCCGCAAGAGCTGTTGCAGGCCGCACTGCAGTTGTTTGTGGAAAAAGGCTTTGCCGCCACCCGCATTGACGAGGTGGCGCGCCTGGCCGGTGTTTCCAAGGGCACGCTGTACCTGTACTACCCCAGCAAGGAAGATTTGTTCAAGGCCGTGGTGCGGCAAAACCTCAGCAGCTTGATCGAAGAAGGCCAGCAAATGGCGGCCACTTTTGAAGGCAGCAGTGCCGAGCTGCTGGCCTGCCTGATGCAGACCTGGTGGCAACGTGTCGGCGACACACCCGTGGCCGGCATCCACAAGATCGTGCTCGCCGAGGTGCGCAACTTCCCAGAGTTGGCGCAGTTCTACACCGACGAAGTGATCGTGCCGGCCGACCGGTTGTTCAGCACCGCCGTGCAACGCGGCGTGGACAGCGGCGAATTTCGCGCCCTGCCGCTGCACGAGGTGGCCCATGCACTCATCGCGCCGCTGATTTTCATGGCCCTGCACCGCCATTCTTTCGGCTGCTGCCCCGTGCATGGTGGCGTTGATCTGGACCCGGCAGTGATGCTGCAAACGCATCTGGACCTGGTGCTGCAGGGGCTGGAAGTGCGCGTTATTTCATCTGCCAAAAACAAGCCAGCGCCGGGCAAGCGCGCCACGAAGAATAAACATTCCCCATGAAACTTCGGCGTCCGTGGCTTTGGCTCGTTATGGCTGTTGTTGTGTTGGCGGCAGCCGCGCTTGCCGGCCGTGCATTTTTTAAGCCACCGGTGACGGTGGGCGTCACGTCCACAGGCCCGGGCGGCCCCACAGGTGCACCGCCCGCGCAAGCGGTGATTGAACTGGCCAGCGCCGACGTGGCGCGCGCCGCTTACGCCCAGCTCGGCGCCACCATCACCGTGAACGGCAGTTTGAAAGCCGTCAACAGCGCGGTGGTGAAGGCCAAAGTGGCGGCCGAACTGAAAAGCCTGACGGTGCGCGAAGGTGAACGGGTGCAGGCCGGCCAGCTGCTGGGCGTGCTGGACAGCACCGAATACGACTGGCGCCTGCGCCAGGCCGAAGAGCAAGCCGTGGCCGCGCAAACGCAGCTCGACATCGCGCAGCGCACGCTTGAAAACAACAAGGCACTCGTCAACCAGGGTTTCATTTCACGCAACGCGCTCGACACGTCCAGCAGCAGCATGGCGGGCGCCAACGCAGCGCTGCAAGCGGCACGCGCCGGCGCTGAAATTTCGCGCAAGGCCGTGCGTGACACGCGCATCACGGCGCCCATCTCGGGCCTGGTGGCGCAGCGTTTTGTGCAGCCCGGCGAACGCGTGGCGCTGGACGCCCGCATCGTGGAAATCATTGACCTCACCCGGCTGGAACTGGAAGCTGCCGTGGCGCCCGAAGACGTGGTGAACCTGCGCGTGGGCCAGACCGCTGCGGTGCAGGTGGACGGCCTGGCGCAGCCGGTGCCGGCACGCGTGGTGCGCATCAACCCGAGTGCACAAACGGGCACACGCAGCGTGCTGGCTTACCTGGCGCTTGATGTTTCACCCACGCTGCGCCAGGGCCTGTTTGCACGCGCCACGATCGAGCTGCAGCGCAAGAAGGCGCTGGTGGTGCCGGCTTCAGCCGTGCGTTTCGAGCAGTCGCAGCCCTACGTGCTGGTGCTTCAGAATGGCCAGGCGCAGCAAAAGCGCGTGACCACCGGCTTGCGTGGCACGATTGGCATGCCGTTGAACACGAAAGCCAGCGACACGGCAGGCGCCAGCGAAGAAGCCGTGCTGGAAGTCAGCAGCGGCCTGGCCGAAGGTGATCTGGTGCTGCGCGGCACCGTGGGCGCGCTGCGTGCGGGCACGAAGCTGGTGCTGCAAAGCGCGGCAGCGGCTTCTGCACCGCCTGCACCGCCTGCAGCGCCTGCACCGCCCGCACCGCCTGCAGCGCCCGCAGCCACCGCAGCTGCGCCTGCAGCGCCGCGCTGAACCCACCATGTGGTTCACGCGCGTTTCCATCCAGAACCCGGTGATGGCCGTGATGGTCATGCTGGCTTTTGTGGTGCTGGGCTTGTTCAGCTACCAGCGCCTGAGCCTGGACCAGTTTCCGAACATCGACGTGCCCACCGTCGTGGTCAGCACCGAATACCCCGGCGCCAGCCCCGAAATCGTCGAAGCCGAGGTGACGAAGAAGATCGAAGAAGCCGCCAACACCGTGGCCGGCATCAGCACCATCTATTCACGTTCATACGAAGGTGCGTCGGTAGTCATCGTCGAATTCAATCTGGATGTAGACGGGCGCAAGGCGGCCGACGACGTGCGCGAAAAAGTGTCGTTCATCAAACCGCTGCTGCGCGACGAAGTCAAAGACCCGCGCATTTCGCGTTTTGACCCCGCTGCGCAGCCGGTGTTCAACGTCGCCATCCTGGCCAACGACAAGCAGCCCGGTTCGACCGCCGCCGGCACGCCCGCCAGCGCCCCCGCCGCCACGCCGCAAGAGCTGACCACCTGGGCCACGCAGGTGCTGCAAAAGCGGCTGGAAAACGTGCGCGGCGTGGGCGCGGTCACGGTGGTGGGCGGTGTGCAGCGGCAAATCAACGTCTGGCTGCGGCCGGCGGCGATGGAAGCCAACGGCCTGACCACCGAACAAGTGGCTGCTGCCCTGCGCAGCGAAAACCAGGAACTGCCGCTGGGCGCCATTCGTTCACGTGAACAAGAGCGTGTGGTGCAGATCAACGCGCGCCTGAAAACGCCGCAAGACTTTGCCAACATCGTGGTGCAGCGCAAGGCCGGCGGCCAGCTGGTGCGCCTGCGCCAGGTGGCCGACGTGCAAGACGGCCCACAAGAGTTGGAAAGCCTGGCGCTTTACAACGGCCAGCGCACGGTGCTGCTGAGTGTGCAGAAGAGCCAGGGAGAAAACACGATCGCCGTGGTGGACGGGTTGATTGCGGCGCTGAACGGCGCCCAGGCGCTGACGCCGCCGAACATGCGCACCGAGATCAACCGCGACAACTCACGCTCCATCCGCGTCTCGGTGGCTAACGTCAAAAGAACGCTGATTGAAGGTGCGGCGCTCACCGTGTTGATCGTCTTCCTGTTCCTCAATTCCTGGCGCAGCACCGTCATCACCGGCCTCACACTGCCCATTGCGCTGATCGGCACGTTTTTGTTCATGTACGTGTTTGGCTTCACCATCAACACCATCACACTGATGGCCTTGAGCCTGTGCGTGGGGCTCTTGATCGACGACGCCATCGTGGTGCGTGAAAACATCGTGCGCCATGTGCAGATGGGCAAAAGCGCACGTGAAGCTGCGCTGCAGGGCACGAACGAAATTGGCCTGGCGGTGCTGGCCACCACGCTGTCCATCGTGGCGGTGTTTTTGCCCATCGGTTTCATGGGCGGCATCGTGGGCAAGTTTTTCCACGAATTCGGCATCACCATCGTGGCTGCGGTGCTGATCAGCATGTTTGTCAGCTTCACGCTCGACCCCATGTTGTCCAGCGTCTGGCACGACCCGGCGGCAGAGCGTGGCCACGGCCGTGATGCCAACGGCAAGCGCCTGCCACG
>JAYUPP010000041.1:0-5202 GCA_043760045.1 Betaproteobacteria bacterium | reverse complement strand
CACCCACTTGGTGGCTGCGCGTCAGCGCTTCACGCACCAGCAGCTGCAGCGCGGCGCGGGGGTCGGCGTGCGGGGCGCTGGCCGGGTTGGTGGCGCTGCCCGTGCGGTCGCCGCCGCCATTGGCTGCCGTGTTGCCTTCGGTTTCGTCAACGCAGCGGCTTTGTTGGGCCAGCGCCGGGCCGCTGCACACCCCGGCAGCGACCGCCAGCGCCATGCCGCAAGCAAGGGCGCGCATGCGCAACGTGACGCTTTGCGCAGCAAACAGGCCAGTGGCGTTGAAACAGGGCAAGCGCAGACTCCGGCAACGTGCATGCCCGTCTGCAAGGCGCAGACGGCATGCGGGTGCTTCAAGTCTGCGGCGCGCGGCGTGCGCGCGGTCGCCCGATTTCGAGGAGCTTTTTTGCCCTGTTCCCGCCCACAGGGCGCAGCGGCGGCCGCTGGCCGTCAGGCCATCTTCACGGCGGTGCCGCTGGCGGCCACCAGCATCATGCCGTTGGTTTCGCCCAGCACGGCGTAGTCGATGTCGATGCCGATGATGCCGGTGGCGCCCATCTCCTTGGCGGCATCAATCATGTCTTTCAGTGCCGCATCACGCGCACCTGCCAGCGACCTTTCATAACCCCCGGCGCGGCCGCCCACCACGTCGCGCACCGATGCAAACATGTCGCGAAAGATGTTGGCGCCGATCACCGCTTCGCCGTTGACGATGCCCAGATACTCAGCCACACGCGGGCCGCCGTCGCCGCCGTTTCCGGGTGTCACGGTGGACAAGAAGAAGCTGCTGTCGGATTTTGAGAACCAGCCCATGGTGATGTCCTTGTGTTGATGAAAAATGAGGGTGAGAAATGAGCATAAAAACGCGCCCGCTGCAACCGTTAAACCGGCTTCACATCAAACAGCCAGGCCAGTGCCGTGAAGCTGGCAAAAGACAGCACGGTGCTCGTCATGATGATGCGCGCGATGCGCCCGTTGTCGGCACCATAACGTTCAGCCAGCAGTGACACACTGCTGGCGCTGGGCAAGGCTGCGGCCAATGTCAGCACCGTCACTTGCTGCAGCGTCAGGCCCGCGCCCAGTTCACGCGCCGACAGCGCCAGCAACAGCACCAGCAGCGGGTGCACCCACAGCTTGATCAGCGCCACCGGCAAGAAGTCTTGCAGCAGTGTGTGCCCGCCCACATGCCGGCCGGCACGCCACAGCACGGCACCGATGGTGAACAGCGCAACAGGGGTGGCCGCAGCGGCCAGCATGTCCACCACCGTTTGCAGCGGGCCCAGCAGTTGGAAGCCGGCCATCGACATCAGCGCGCCGAGCGCGATGGACCACGGCAGCGGATTCGACAAAGCGCCGCGCAGCGCGCGCCAGGCGGCCACGCGCGCGCCGTCGGCGCCATGAGCCTTGCCATCTTTGGCCGGTGCCGCCTGCGCCAGCGCAATGCACAGGCTGCTGGTGATGAAGAGGTCGGCCAACATCGAGCACATCACCGGCCCGGCGGCCGCTGGCCCCATCAAGGCCACCAGCAGCGGCACACCCATGAAACCGGTGTTCGGGAATGCAGCCACCAGCGCCCCAAAAGAGGCGTCTTTCAGCCGCACACGTTTGTTCAGCGACACCATGACGGTGAAAAAAAAGATCAACAAGGCGCTGCACACATAAACCGCCAGCACGCCGGGGTTCAGCAGTTCCAGCAGCGGCGTGCTGGCACCGAAGCGGAACAGCAAACAAGGCAGCGCAAAGTACAGCACAAACACGTTCAGGCCCGGGATGGCGCTTTCGGGCAGCACGTGCCGCCGCCCGGCCAGGTAGCCGCACAGCACCAGCGCGAAGAATGGGGCCGTGACGGCCAGAATGGCTTGCATCGCTGAAGTATCGCAAGCGGGGGCTGCGCTCGAACTTCGGCACGGCGGTGTCTGTGGCGAACTACGCCCGCAGCAGGTTGATCAACGGGCGGCCTGAACGGTCGCGGTAGACATCAAAGTCAGCGTCGATGGACAGCACATGGCGCAGCCGCATGCGGGCTGCGGTTTCAGCGATCGAGGCGTCGGCCAGGTCAAAAGGCAAGTCGGCAAAACGTTCGCTGATGCGCAGCATTTCAGTCAACGAACCTTCAACAGCACCTTGCAGCGTGATGCCGCCACGCTGGGCCCAGCGCAGGAAGTCGAGCGCGCACTGGTTGTGGATACGGCGGGCCAGCATGGCACACACTTCTGTCGCTACCGGCCAGGTGCTGGCCAGCACCGATGCAGGGTTCGCTTGCAGCCAGGCCAGCACCCGTGCATGCCAGTGGTCGGCGCCGTTGAACAGTGCAATCAGCGGGCCGCTGTCTACCAACACCGTGCCGGTGTGGGCAAGCAGATAGCGGGCCGAGGGCTCGCGAACTTCCAACGCAGGCTTCACGCGCCGCGCCGGTCGTGTTTGTGCGCCCAGCCATCGGCCAGAAGTTTCTTGCGGTCTTGTGCCAGGCGCGGTTCACCTTGAAAGCGGCCAAACAGGTCGCTGCCGAGGCTGAAAGCCGAAGGTGCCGCCGATTCAGCTGGCAGCGCCAGAAAGGCCTGCAGCGCTGTGCGTATGATTTCGCTGGTGGTGCAGCCACCGGCCGCAGCACGGCGGCGCAGCTGTTCTTCGAGCAAGGGGTCAAGCTTGACGGTGACGGTCATGATGGCTTCTGAAAGAGTCTGTAATACAAACTTTATTACAATCGGTTGGCTTTCGTCAAGTGCAGGTTGTGCATCAGACATTGGCCCTGAGACGGTGGCCGTTGAAAAGTGACCGTCACACTTGGCCATCACACTTGACCGTTAAGCTTGTCTGTCCAGCGCGATATAGCGCCTGAAGGCACTCCATGTCCACTGCTTTGTTTTCTTCACCCGTGCGATGGCTGCGCCGAGGCTGGCGCTATCTGGATGCCGCCCGCCGCTTCATCCTGAACCTGCTGCTGCTGGCGCTGCTGCTGGCCGGCGCCTGGTGGCTGCTGAAACCCGCACACCCTGCGCTGCACGACAAAACGGCGCTGGTGATCGACCTGCGCGGCGCGTTGGTGGAACAGGCCAGCGGCATGAACCCGCGCGACCGGCTGCTGGGCCTGGTGGGCGGCGGTGCTGCCAGCGAACAAACCCGTTTGCGCGACGTGCTGGCGGTGCTGGACGCCGCCGCGCAGGACAGCCACATCACACACGCGCTGCTGATGGCCGAAGACCTGAGCAGCGCCAGCTTGCCCGCGCTGCGCGAAGTGGCGCAGGCGCTGGAACGTTTCAAAGCCGCAGGCAAGCCCATCTACGCCTGGGCCACCGAATACGAACAGCGTCAATACTTCCTGGCCGCGCACGCCAGCGAGGTCTGGCTCAACCCGATGGGACACGTGTATGTGGAAGGTTATGGCCGCCAGCGTGCTTACTACAAAGGTTTGTTTGACAAGCTCGGCCTCAGCGCCCACGTGGTGCGCGCCGGCAAGTACAAAAGCGCCGCTGAAACCTATGTCGCCACCGGCCCTTCGCCAGAAACTCTGGAAGCTGAAAGTGCGCTGTGGAACACGTTGTGGGCCAGCACCACGGCGGCCATCGAAAAAGCCCGCAAGCAGCCCACCGGCAGCGTGGCCGCAGCCATCGACAGCCTGCCCGGCAGCCTGCAGGCCGAACAGGGCAACGCAGCGGTGTGGGCGCTGAAACGCAAATGGGTGGACGCTTTGAAAAGCCGCGACGAAATGCGGCAGGCGATGCTGGACAAAGGCGCGGCTGAAGGCGACGGCAACGGCAAAAGCGACAGCAAGAGCAACAGCAAAATCGACAGCAGCATCTTTCGCCAGATCAACCTGGCCGGGTACTTGCCCCGCATCAAGCCGCGCAGCGGCGGCAAGGCGGTGGGCATCGTGGTCGCCCAGGGCGTCATCATCGACGGCCGTGCCGGCCCCGGCACGGTGGGTGGTTTGTCCACCGCAGAGCTGATCCGCAAGGCACGCGGCAACGACGACATCGCGGCGCTGGTGCTGCGCGTGGACTCACCCGGCGGCAGCGCCACCGGCAGCGAAGGGGTACGCCGCGAACTGGAACTGATGCGCCAGGCCGGCAAGCCGGTGGTGGTCAGCATGGCGGGCCTGGCGGCCAGCGGCGGCTACTGGATCAGCATGGCCGCCGACGAAGTGATCGCCGATGAAGCCACCGTCACCGGCAGCATCGGCGTGATGGGTGTGTTGCCCAGTGCGGCCGGAGCGCTGGACAAACTGGGCGTCAACATGGGTGGCGCCAGCACCACCTGGCTGGCCGGCCAACGCGACCCGCGCCTGCCGCTGAACCCGCGCCTGGTGGCGCTGATGCAAAGCGCTGTGGACGGCTTTTACCGCGACTTCATCGCGGTGGTGGCGCGCGCGCGAAACAGCACGCCCGAGAAGATTCATGAACTGGCGCAAGGCCGCGTGTGGAGCGGCAAAGACGCGCTGGCGCGTGGCCTGGTCGACCGCCTGGGCAGCCAGCAAGACGCGGTGGCTGCAGCGGCCAAACGGGCCAAGTTGCCTGACAACCCGCGCGTCGAATACCTGGAACAGGCGGCCGGAAAGCTGGACCGCTTGCTGCAAGGCCTGGGCCTGGCGCAGCAAGATGCAACAACAGCAACCAGCGCGCCTGCAGCAGCCTGGCACGCCAGCCTGTTGGCCACCGGCTTGCCGCTGTCGGTGGTGCAAAACCTGGCGCAAGACCTGGCCTGGCTGGCCGAGGCCAACCCCTTGCAACGGCCCTTTGCCGTGGCCACCCACTGCTTGTGCCTGCAGCCCTGAAGCACCGGTGGCCTGGGCCGCCGCCGGTGCGAGTTGGGCCCTGACTTACCGGCCCACCAGTTCGTCGTAAGGCACCAGATTCAATACCGTCAGCGCGGCCTTGTCGTAAGCGCGCTCCAGGTCGCGTGCAGCGGCCCCCAAACCATCCATGCGCGGAAAGTCTTCAGGCACCGCGTCGCCGTCGTCGATGGTCTGTTGCAGGTTTCTGATCTCGCTAGCGATGCACTCAATGGCGAGCATCAGGGTCGAGATGCTGATTTCAGGCATGGGGTCATTCGCAGAGGGGTCCATTTGTGTTTCAGACCTTGACCTTCTGCGGGCCTGCGGACAAGGCAATCTGGCGCACCACCGCTGCACGCGCCATGTTGTTCAGCGCGCCCTGGAAGGCCACCACGGCCATGCGGTATTTGGGCTCCAGTTGGTAGTGAAAGCCCTGC
>JAYUPP010000040.1:0-5205 GCA_043760045.1 Betaproteobacteria bacterium | reverse complement strand
CGGGCTGGGCGACTTTTGAACAGCAAAAGACCGATCACCGCGAACGTGTATGTCAATGTCGTCGCCGGGTTTCAGGCCCAGCGCCTGCACCACGTTGGTGGGAAGGCGCACGGCCAGGCTGTTGCCCCATTTGGATACTTGCACAGTGGCCTCAATGATATACGGCAATTGACTGTATATCTGTCAGCCCGCCAACACCGCGACCAACATCCCTGCCGCCGCCAGACACTGTGCACCGCTCACATCCAGGTGCGTGGCCACGCGCACGGTTCGCGGGCCGAAGGCATTGATCAGCACGCCGCGTTCGCGCGCCTGCAGCACCAGCGTGGCGGCATCGATGGGCAGCGCTGCCGGCAGATGGAAGACCACGATGTTGGTTTGCACCGTGGCCAGGTCCAGCTGCACCGCCGCACCGGCTTTCAGCTTTTCAGCAAAGGCGCGGGCGTTGGCGTGGTCTTCGGGCAAGCGCGCCAGGTGATGGTCCAGTGCATACAAAGCGGCGGCGCTGAAGATGCCGTTCTGGCGCATCGCGCCGCCCATGCGGCGGCGGTGGCGGTCGGCCGCTGCCATCAGCGGTTTGGCACCCGCCAGCAGTGAACCACCCGGTGCGCCCAGGCCTTTGCTGAAGGCCACCGCCACCAGGTCAAACGGGGCTGCCAGTTCGTGCAGTGGCACTCCGCTGGCGGCGCTGGCGTTCCAAAGCCGGGCGCCGTCCAAAAACGTTGTTAGCCCCATCTCGCGCGCCACGGCGCAGATGCGCAGCACCTCGGCTTGTGGCACCACCACACCGCCGGCGCGGTTGTGGGTGTTTTCAATCTGCACGAGTGTGGTGGTGGGAAAGATGGACATGCCACGCGGCTTGATGGCGGCGCGCAAATCTTCGGCGGTGAAGAAGCCACCGTGGCCAATCTCGTGTATCTGCACACCGGCGTTGGCTGCCGCGCCACCGGCTTCGTGCCACGCGGCATGCGACTCGCGGCTGGCCACCACCTCGTCGCCGGGGCGCGTCAGCGTGCGCAGCGCCACCTGGTTGGCCATGGTGCCAGTGGGCAGCCACAACGCAGCTTCTTTGCCCAGCAGTTCGGCCATGCGCGCTTGCAGGCGATTGGTGCTGGGGTCTTCGCCGTACTGGTCGTCGCCCACTTCGGCATTGGCCATGGCCGTGCGCATGGCGGCGGTAGGGCGGGTGACGGTGTCGGAGCGCAGGTCGATGGGGGAAGTCATGGCGAGGGTGTATCACAGCGCGGCCCCTAACCTGTGGGATGGTGTTGCATGGCCATCGGCGCAGCATCCAGCGCCGTTCAACCCACCGTGCGACAGGCCTTTGGGCCCGGTCACGGTGCAAATCATTCATTCCCTCACTTTCAGGATTAGCCATGGCCAGCACCAAAACCCGCAGTCGCAGCCCACGTACCACCGCATCGTCAGCCGCCGCCGCTGGCGCCGGCAGCGCAGCCACCGTGCCCACCCGCACATCTGCAGCGCCGACAGCGGCCGAGGTTTCCAAACAACTGTCGGGCGCGGTGCGTGCGGTGCGTGCAGCCGGTGGCCTGGCCGCTGGCACGCGCCCGCGCGCGGCGGTGTCCACCGACCTCGTCAGCGAACTCAACAACATCGACTTCCGCAAGATGATCGGTGGCCCGCTGCAAGCGGCGGTGGACGCACAAGTGGCTTCATCGCTGGCCACGGTTGACTTCATCAACAAGGTGGGTTTCAAGGAAGACGCCAACGGCCTGCGTGAACTGGTGATGGTTGACTTCTCGCACAAGCGCAACAACGGCAAAAAGGCCGACGGCACCGAGGACATCAAAGACATCGCCATCCGCGTGCCTTTGCTGGCCATGCTGCCGATTCCCTCACTGCGCATCGAGCACGTGATCATCGACTTCAACGTCAAGCTCAATTCGGTGGAAAGCAGTTCCACGTCCACCGAGCTGGGCGTGAATGCCGAAGTCAAGGGCGGCTGGGGGCCGGTGAGCTTCAAAGTGTCGGCATCGTTTCAGCGCAAGACCGCCACCAATGTCGAGGTAAAAAAAGAATATGCGCTGAACGTCAATGTGAAAGCGGTGCAGGACGAGATTCCCGCCGGGCTGGAAAAGATTCTTGGCCTCTTGGCTGCTTGACGACCGCAGACGCAGACGCAGACGCAGACGCAGACGCAGACGCAGCAGCCAAAGACGCAGCAGCCAAAGACGCAGCCTGGCAACCCTGACGAAAAGAACTTCATGGCCGAAATCACGCTGGCCGACTACACCGGCTACATCTTTCTGGAAATCATCAAAGCGCGCGAAATGGCCGACCGCCATTCGCGCCAACTTGCCGAGGTCTACGCACAAGACCCGGTGCTGCGCCACTTCTCTGTGCCCCGCTTCAGAGTGCCGAAGATGGAATTGACGATTCCCGTCTTGATCTCAGGCGCCCGCTTCAACCAGGTTATCGACTTCAAAATGCCACGCGAAAAATTCGTGGCTTATGTAATGGGGCGGTTGAAGGAAGTGGTCAGCGTGGTGCGCTCGCGTGGTGACGATCCATTCATAAGGCGCCCTGCAGCCCCGGCCGGGCCCGCCGCACCCGCCCCACCCGCAGTGGCCGCGTATGCGCGCCAGGGCCGCGCGCGCAAGGCGGCCAGCGCTGCGCAGGCAACAGCTGCTGCGCCGGCGGCGCGTGCCTTGGTGCCCGTTGAAGCTGGGGCCGTGCAGTTCTGGCAGCAGTTGAAGGACAACCCCGACCCTTCGCAGCCCAGCGAAATCGTGCGCCGGTTCTGGGCGCAGCTGTTTGAGCAAGTGCTGCTTGAGCAGAACCTGATGGACCTTTACAAAAAGCACAACCCGGGCAATGAACTCTTTCGCCAAAGCCTGGATGACGTGCTGAAACTTGTGCTGTCGCAAACGGCGGTGGACAGCACCACCATCCAAAGCCTGCTCATCAACCCCGAAACCAACGTCGTGAAAAACGGCAGCAGCGACACCTCGGTGTTCACGCTGAAAGCCGAGTTGCTGGAAGAAGGCTTTTTCATCCGCAGCGTGCGCGACGACGCCACCGGGCAGACGCGGCCGGTGGTTGAATTCGAGTAAGCCCCGTGCAGGCTTTTGTACACGACCGGTTGCAGAAGTTGCAGCAGCTGCTGGCCCATTCCAGCGTGGTGCTTGCCAAGTACAACCGGCTGGATCTTGACCTGGCCAGCGCCGTTGGCGGCTTTCTGGATGACGCCATAACCGTGCACCAGAGGCTGCAACGGTTGTCGGTTGAAAACGCGTTGTTGGCCCTTAAAGCCCAGTTTGTCAGCGCTGAACATGGCACGCACCCCGACACACTGTTGCGCAGCACCGGTCACCGGCGTGAACTGATGCGGGCCATCACGCTGCGGGTGTTGCAACACAGTGCCGAACAACTGCGCAACGACATCGCGGCTGACGAACAGAGGCTGCTGGACGCCACGCGGCAGTTGCAGCCGCTGGTGCTGCTGGCGCTGCGCGACGGCATGCTGGCAAACATCCGCAGCAGGCGCATCAGCCAGCGGCGGCTGCAGCGGTTGTGGCAAGCCCTGCTGCAAGCGCCCGACAGTGCGCTGGCGGCACGGCAGCTCGCCATGCAGATCAGCATCTACGACATCTTGCTGCTGCTGGGCGAACTGCTGCAACTGGTGATGCCACCGGCTCAGCCACCCAAAAGTCTCAGCCAAAAAAGCGAAGGTGAATGAGTTAGGGGATTGACACCTCAAGGCACCAAGAATCCACTCGCCTTGGACGTTACAGCCTGCAACGTCAACCGGGGCTGCTCTGAAACCGAGCCCGGGTGCCTAACTTTCGTGATGCGGGGCAACGCCACAGGTCATGAAAGACGTTCACAGCAAGGCAGGTCATCGGCCGCCGCGCGCCAAAGCATGCGCTGCCGGCGTGGGTTCACCACAGGAGAACTTCATATGGCAACCAAGAAGAGCGCCACGAGCTCGGCCAGGAATTCAGCCACAAACTCAGCATCAAGCAGTCCGAAGAGTGCGGGCAAGCCCACTGTCGAGAGCGCGACGCGCTCACGCAGTGTCGCCGGTGTCACACCCAGCAAGGCCGATCTCGATTTGCGCGACCGCCTGAAAGCCGGGCCCCGGCGACAGGCCGGGCCACCCTTGGTGGGCGACATCATGACCCGCGCCGCGATGGACGCATTGCGCGATGAAGTGGTGCCCAAAGCCACCGAACCCAAAAAACTGAAAGAGGGGAAGTGATCATGGCCCTGACCGTTACGCAAAACCTCGGCCTGTCTGACGCTGCCAGCGGCCTGACCACGTCCACCATCTGCGAGCCCACGGCGGCGGCCAACGACAAACAGTTGTTCATCACCGGCAACTGGTTTGCCAGCACCTCGTCCGACGCCGGCGCGAACTGGACCTTTGTCAATCCGTTCACACGTTTCCCGGCCAGCGCCGGCGGCTTCTGCTGCGACCAGGTGGTGGTCTACAACGCACGCCACAAGATCTGGATCTGGCTGCTGCAATACAGCACCAACGCCAGTGGCGAAAACCTGTTCCGCATTGCCGTTTCGCGCGAGGCCACGTTCGGCACCTGGTACTACTGGGACTTCACACCCCGCGGCGTGAACACCACCTGGGCAGGCAACTGGTTTGACTACCCCGACATGGCGTTCACCGATGCCAACCTCTTCATCACCTTCAACATGTTTCGGGGCAACACCTGGCAGCGTGCCACGGTGTTTCGCTTTCCGTTGGCCACGCTCGCTTCAGGCGGTTCTCTGGGTTACCGCTCGTGGGCCACCACGGCCAACGGCTCGATAAGGCTGTGCCGTGGGCCCGGTGCCAACATGTACATGGGCAGCCACAACAGCGCCAACCAGATCCGCGTTTTCAAGTGGCCCGACAGCGCCACCGGCCTGGCATGGAAAGACGTGAACGTGCGTTCCTGGTCGGCCGGTGCCTACAACGCACCCGGCCCGGGCGGCGTGAACTGGCTCTCCCGCACCGATTCACGCATCACCGGTGCCTGGGTGGGCGCGGGCACCATCGGCTTCATGTGGACGGCCAACCGCGATGGCAGCCACCCGCTGCCTTACGTGCGAGTGGTGCGCATACGGGAAACCACCACCACGCTGCTCGACGAGCCCGACATCTGGAACGCCAGTTCGGCCTGGGCTTACCCGGCTGCGGCCGCCAACGCGGCAGGCGCGATGGGCTTCACGGCCTTCATCGGTGGC
>JAYUPP010000039.1:0-5205 GCA_043760045.1 Betaproteobacteria bacterium | reverse complement strand
GGGTGCGGCGAATGAACATGCACGGGATGGTGCACGAAAAGCAATGCCCTGGATCAATTGTTACACAATATTATGGCACTACATTTCACCATCGCATTAAAACCCAATGGCGACAAGGGTTTACGGCGGCCTAGGGCCAAAAGTGACTGGGAAATTGACAAAGTCGGGCTAAGGCCCTGCAGATGCGCTTTGTGTCATGGCTGCACAAGCCTTCATGGTTCTGTTGGCTTTTTTCCATTAAACCCGCAACCGCCCTTCGGGTGCGGCCTCAACGCCCCAGTTGTTTCAGCCGCGCGGGCTCGACGATTTCGATCCAGTAGCCGTCTGGGTCTTTGACAAAAGCAACGTCGCGCATCTTGCCCTGGTCGGGTCGTTTGACGAAGGTCAGCTGGTTGTCGTCAAACCATTTGACGGCGGCGTCAAGATCGGGCACCGAAAAGCAGATGTGGCCAAAGCCCTGCGGCTGTGCGTTGCCGTCGTGGTAATGCGCGTTGGCGTCGTTTTCGGTGCCCCAGTTGTGGGTCAGTTCCAGGATGGAGCGCTGCGAAAACGTCCACGCCGTGCGTTCGCCAGCGTCTTCCGGTGGGCTTGCGCCCGGCGTCGGCCGATGCAGGAAATACAGCGAAAAAGACAGCTCGGGAAAGTCCAGCCGGCGCAGCAGCCGCATGCCAAAAATGCGCGTGTAGAAGTCCAGTGCACGCGCTGGGTCTATGACGCGCAGCATGCAGTGGTTGAGCACAAAGCCTTGCGACGCCTGGTCAGGGTGTTCACAAACGCCGGGGTGAAATTCGCTGTCGAAGGGCATGGTTGAAGCCAGAGGCTGGGGGTTGGTGGTTTGATGGCGGCTCAGGCCGCGCTGCATCGGGGCCAGGGTGCAGGGCCCGGGGCCTTGCCCGGCGTCACAAACGTCATCTGCGTTGACGGGTTAATGCGAAAGTCTTACAGGCTCCGGTGCGCTGCACTGCATCATGAAAGTTAGCTGCGTTGACGCGTCAACGGCAGCGCAAGCACCGGCACCAGCGTGGCGGCCGCGCGTCCTGGGGCCACCGGCAGCGGTGGCCCCAGGGCCTGCGCCTGGTTGTCAATGCGCCGGCGCAGGTGGCGGATGCAGGTGACGCGCAGGAATGACGCGAAGTTCGGCACCTCGCCCCAGTGCGCCAGTATCTCGTCGTGAAACTGCGAGATCAGCGCGTTGGTGGTGCGGCCCTCTGCTTCAGCCATCTCGGCCAGGGTGTCCCACATCATGTTTTCCAGCCTGATGCTGGTGAGCACGCCGTGGATGCGCACCGTGCGCGAACGCTGCTCGTACCCGATGGGGTCGGCCTGGACAAAGAACTCACACATCATCAGTCTCCTTGCACCCGTGGCGGTGGCGCGTTGGTGACGGCGGGCAGGGCACTGCAGTGCCCTGCCCTTCACGAAGCTCAGATGGTGCGTGCCGTCATTTGTTTGGCAATGTAGTCGGCCTGCCGTATCGCCAGCGTGACGATGGTCAGGGTCGGGTTCTCGGCGCCGCCGGTGGTGAACTGGCTGCCGTCGCTGATGAAGAGATTGCTGATGTCGTGTGCCTGGCCGTAGCTGTTGCAGACACTGTCTTTGGCGTCTTTGCCCATGCGGCAGGTGCCCAGGTTGTGGGTGCTGGGGTAGGGCGGCGTGCGGAAGGTCTTCACCGCCCCGGCAGCTTTGTAGACCGCTTCGCCTTGTTTGAAGGCGTGGTTGCGCATCGCGATGTCGTTGTCGTGGTCGTCAAAGTGCACGTTGGGTGCCGGGTTGCCGTATTTGTCCTTCACCTTGTCGTTCAGCGTGATGCGGTTGCCTTCACGCGGCATGTCTTCGCCCACCAGCCACATGCCCGCAGTGTGGGTGTAGTGCTCCATCCACCAGCCGAAGTCATCACCCCAGGAACCGGGGTCGAGGAAGGCGGCCATGAAGGGCAGGCCGAGGGCCAGCGTTTCCATTTCGTAGCCGCCGACAAACCCGCGCTTGGTGTCGAGTTTGGCCTCGTCCTGGATGATGCCGGCCATGGTGGTGCCGCGGTACATGTGCACCGGTTGTTTGAAGACGGCGTAAACCGAGCCCGTCATGTGGCGCATGTAGTTGCGCCCCACCTGGCCGGAACTGTTGGCCAGGCCGTCTTTGAATTTGGACGATGCCGACATCAGCAGCAGGCGCGGGGTTTCGATGGAATTGCCGGCCACGCTGACGATGCGCGCTTTCTGGCGCTGCTCTTTGCCGGCTTTGTCCATGTAGACCACGCCGGTTACCTTGCCGGCGTCGTTGTGCTCGATGCGCACCACATGCGACTCGGGCCGCAGGTCCATGTTGCCGGTTTTCTCGGCGCGTGGCAGCTCGGTGTACAAAGTGCTCCACTTGGCACCGCTCTTGCAGCCCTGGAAACAAAAACCCAGCTGCATGCAACGGGCGCGGCCATCACGCGGCTGGCTGTTGATGGCCATGTTGCCGGTGTGCACTTCTTTATAGCCCAGCTTGGTGGCGCCGGCGTGCATCACCTTGAAGTTGTTGTTGCCGGGCAAACCCGGGATGCCGTGGGTGCGTGTGACACCCATTTTGTCTTCGGCTTTGCTGTACCAGGGTTCCAGTTCTTTCAGCGTCAGCGGCCAGTCCATCAGGCTCGCGCCCTTGACCTCGCCATACACCGTTTTGACGCGGAACTCGTGTTCCTGCAAACGCAGCGAAGCGCCCGCCCAATGTGTGGTGGTGCCGCCCACGGTTTTGCAGATCCAGGCCGGCAGGCCCGAGAAGTCTTTGGCCACGCGCCAGTTGCCTGAGGTGGTGCGCGGATCGAGCCAGGCCAGCTGGCCGAAGGACTTCCACTCGTCGTTGATGAAACTCGCCTGCGACTGCAGCGCACCGGCTTCAAGCACCACCACTTTGATGCCTTTTTGGCACAGCTCGTTGGCCAGCGTGCCGCCGCCTGCTCCCGATCCGATGATGACAACCACCGAGTCGTCGTTGTGGTCAAACTGGGCCATGTTTTTGTCTCCTGCTGCGGGGTTGGGTGCCTGGGGCTCAGCCGAAAAAAGGCGGTGGGCTCGCTTGCTTCGACGGGTTGGGCAGCCACTTCAGGTCTTGAAAGCCGCGCGAGATGTAGCCGCCTTTTTCCCAGGCTGAACCGGGGTAGCCGAAGGCCGCGTAAGTCATGTCGTTGTCGTACAGCGAAGTGATGCACTGGCCGCGCACGGTGTTGAAAAACGGCGTGCCTTCGATGGCCTTCACAGCCGCCTTGCGCTTGTCGGCTGCGGCTTTCACGAAGCTGCCGCCCGCGGCCTGGTCAAGGCCCGCTACACCCGCCTTCAGCATGGCGGTGGCATCGGCCTTGGCGTCCAGGTCTTTGGCCAGCAGCGCATACACCGCGTCGGGCAACTTCTTGTGCGGGTAGAGCACCCGGCCCATGGCCATCAGCGTCTGGCCCTCGGATTTGCTGAGTGCTTTCAGCTCCACCGCCCACACCCGCGAGGGTGCCAGTGTGGCCACCACCGAACCGGTGGCCAGGGTGCCCATCAAGATGCCTGAGCCTTTGAGGAAATCGCGCCGCGCCAGGGGCAGATTCAGTTTGGGTACCTGGCCTTCATCTTCGCCGCAGCTGCTGCTTTGCGCAGTTGCTGAGGTGGTAAACGCTGACGCAATACTGATCACACGCATGTTTGTCTCCTGCCAGTGAATGGGGGCGGGCTTCGTGACGAGCCCTGCATGCGTAAAGTCTTGCATCGACACCCGCGCCCCAGGTGCTAGCCAGCTACTTACGCGGGAAAGCCCGATCCTTGCACGCAAAAACAGCCAGGCACGACTTGGACACCACCTGGAACACCACCTGGAACACTACCTGGAACACTACCGGGGGCCAGCCAGGATCCACTCCGCCAGGCGCAAGGCGTCGGCCTCTTTCAGTTGCGCCTGCGGCGGCATCGGCACATCACCCCAACGGCCAGCACCGCCACTGCGGATGCGCGCTGCCAGTTGCCGGGCCGCATCGGCTTCGCCCTTGTATTTCGAGGCCACAGCGGCATAAGACGGCCCCACGAGCGCTGCCGCTTTGGCGTGACAGCCCAGACAGCCGTGTTTGTTGGCCAGTGCATCGCTGGCCAGGGCCGGGTGCATGCCGGCCAGTAATGGCAATGGCAATAACAAAAACACCAGCCATCGCCGCAGCTCGGTAGAGCGCTGTGTCGCAGTGGAACGCGACGATTGCGGTGCAGAGTCTGACTGGGCCTGTCGATGCGGGTGCTTCAAATTTCGTCTCCGGCTGCGAATATCGATGTGGATGTGGATGTGGATGTGGCTGTGGAATTAGATGACATTGCGATGGGTGTGCAGGGTCATGTCGAAGTATTGTTTGGCCCGTTTGTTCAGGGCGGATGAAAGCCGGCTGTTTACGGCGTCAACCCGTGAGACATGGGGTCTGTCGAAAGCAAATGGCGGGGTCATTAAAGCGTGACCTCTTTTGGAGCGGCCTGACGCACTTGCGTCTCATATCTGCACATGAGTTCGGCGTTGTTGGCGTTGCGATGCAGAGCAGGCCCGACCGCCCTGTGCGGGAGTTCCCGACGTGGAACACCATTTGCAAGGTCTTACCATCCTCAAGCCGATCTCGGCTGAGCGAACAACCACCACACAGGAGAGTCTTTCCATGAAGATTTCGAGGTTTAAACCCACCCGCATGACAGCCGCTTTGCTGGGCCTGTTTTTGGTGCTGCCGGCCACTGCGCAGACCAATATCGAAAAGCTCAAACAGATGAAGGTGGCCACCACCGACCTGAACATTCCGGTGGTGCCACAAACCGGCCGCAATGCCGACGCCATCAAGGCCAACCTGAAGCGCATCAAGATGCCGGCGGGCTTTTCCATCGAGCTCTATGCCATCGTGCCCGATGCGCGCCACATGGCGGTGGCCCCCAGCACCAACATGCTGTTTGTGGGCACTCGCAAAACCACCGTCTGGGCCGTCACCGACCGCAACAGCGACGGCGTCGCCGACGAAGTGAAAAGCTTTGCTCCCAGCCTGAAATTCACCAACCCCAACGGCGTGTGCTGGACCAAAGACGGCTTCCTGATCGTGGCTGAACACAACCGCGTGCTGAACTTCCACGCCGCCGAATTTTTCTATGAAGGCCCTGATGTGGCGGTCATCGAAGTGGTGCCGCAGGGTGGCCTGATTCCGGTGGAAGAAGAGTCGTACAACCACGG
>JAYUPP010000038.1:0-5232 GCA_043760045.1 Betaproteobacteria bacterium | reverse complement strand
TGCTCGCCATAGCCGGGCTATGGCTGTGCTTTGCGCCTAGATTGGGCACGTTTTGACGCGCCTCTCGGGCACGCTCGAAAAACTCTCAACCTCTGAGTTCACCACTGCGGTCCACCATCGGCTGCAGCACCTCGCGCACACGGCCCAGCGCCATGGCGGGGCCGGTCACCTCGGCAGCGGCTTTCAGTTCACGCACGTCGTTGGCGACCACGGCAAAAGGCAGGGGTTTCAGTTCCCGCGCAAGATAGGCAGCCACGGCGTTGCGATGGCCTTCACTGCCCGGCGCATGGGCTTTTGCGGCGGTGGCCATGGCACGCAGGCGCAGGCCCGACAGCAGCTTGTCCGAGGGTTTGTCCTGCAGCGCGCGCACGGCTTTAGCACCTGCCAGCGCGGCGTCATAACGGCCTTCCAGATAGTCCAGCAGCGCCAGCTGGGTGAGCAGGCTGCGCTGGGTGGCGGCATCGGGTATGTCGTAGCCGGCCAGCACCGATTCGGTGTCGCGGCGCAGCGCCGCCGCCAGCGGCGCAAAGAGTTCGGCCTTTTGCACCACATCGTCAAGCCGCCCTTGCAGCTTGTAGGTGAAGCGCGGCAGGTCGGCGGCTTTTTCAATGCGCGGTCGCGCTGGGGTTTGTGACCAGGCCACAGGCCAGGCGGTGGCAGCGGCCACAACAAACACAGCGATCGGCAAAAGGCGGGGTGGCGTCAGCTTCAAGGTGGATTCCAGCGGCGGGATAAAAGGGCATCGTAGCGACGGGCTGGCAGCGGAATCACCTGACGCCAGAACAGCCCCATGGTCAGCACCGGCTTCAGCCCAAAGGTCAGCCCACACTTCAGCCCACACTTCAGCCCAAACGTCAGCCGTCACATCGCCGGCCGCAAGCGCAGAAAGGCCGCAAAACGCGGCACGCCCGCTTCGGTCAAACCCCGGTAGGAGTAGGTCACCCAGCTACCCAGCGGCGGCGGTGCGTCACGCAGGGCGTCGCTGAAGCCGGTGCCGAGCTTGAATTCAAGGCCTGCTGCGCTGCGCACGCGCAGTGCGCCCAGGCGGCCGGCATGGCGGCCCAGCCCGGGCAGGTGCGCCACCACTTCGGCCTCTGCATCGGCTTGCGGCTTCAGCTTGAGCAATAAATCGCTGCGCCCGCCCTGCCACGGCGCGTCGGCACGGTGCAGCATCAAACCTTCGCCCTGCGCCGCCACCACCTGCTGCAGCCAGGCTGCCAGCTGTGCCCGTGTGGCCACGCGGCGCTGCGGCACCACGCCAAAGGCCGGCTGGTGGGGCTGTTTGTGCCGTTGCTGTTGCTGCTGTTGTTGCTGCTGCTGCTGCTGCTGCTGCTGCTGCTGCTGGTGCTGCTGTTGCTGCGGCCCGAGCGTGGCCAACGTTGCAGCACGCTGCGCAAATGGCCCACGCTGGCGCGGCATGTCGAAGGCCATGAAGCGCACGCCGGCCCAGGCTCTTTCATCAGGCCGTGCACGGCGCACGGTGCCAACCAGGGTCTCGAACTGCGCCCGGCCGGCCCACAACTCACCGTCCATCGCCAGCGCCGGCAGCTGGGCCAAAAAGGCAGCCGGGGCGGCAATGGGCAAACCGCTGCGAAACCACAGCCGCTGGCCGTCCCACAAAGCGCGCACGCCGTCCAGCTTTTCGCTGACCAGGTAGCCCTGCGGATCGATGTCTGCATCGGCGTCTTTGGCCAGCATGGGCTGCCACGGCATTTGCGCGCCATGGGCTGCTGCCAGTGCATGGTTCAGGCCGGCAGCGGCCGCCATCGCAGCCAGCCCCGCGCACAGGGGTGGTGGTGGCGCAAAGAAGCTGGCGCAAGTGGCCAGAAAACGGCGGCGTGCCGGATGGACGGGTGTGCAGTGGTTGAACATGGCGGCGCTCCAGCGGGTTTGAAGCGCCCAGTGTCTGCAGCACCGACGCGTTTGCCCATCGCCCGCCGGCGGGATTTGCACCCCCCAGAAGCGCGCCCCCCAGCCTCCTCCCCCCCGGCGTGGGCACTGGGCCGGCTTCAGCCGGTGAAGCGCCGCAGCGCCAACACGGCATTCAGCCCGCCAAAAGCAAAGCTGTTGCTCAAGGCCGCTTGCACAGTGCGTTGCTGCGCCACATTCGGCACCACGTTCAGGTCGCAGGCCGGGTCGGCACCCAGGTAGTTGATGGTGGGCGGCACCACACCTTCGCGCAGTGCGCCCACTGTTGCCACCAGTTCCAGCGCCCCACCGGCGCCCAGCGCGTGGCCGTGCATCGACTTGGTGGACGACACCGCCAGGGCATCGGCGTGGCTGCCAAACACCGCCCGAATGGCGCGCGTTTCGGTGCTGTCGTTGGCCTGCGTGCCGGTGCCGTGGGCGTTGATGTAGCCCACATCGGCCAGGTTCAGCCCGGCCTGGTCCAGCGCCAGGCGCATTGCGCGGGCGGCGCCGCTGGCGTTGGGCATCACGATGTCGGCGGCGTCGGCTGTCATGCCGGCGCCGGCCAGTTCGGCCAAAATGAATGCGCCGCGCGCTTGTGCTGCTTCCAGCGTTTCCAGCACAAAAACGGCCGCCCCTTCACCCAGCACCAGGCCCTTGCGGCCTTTGCTGAATGGCCGGCAGGTGTCGTCGGCCATCACCCGCATGGCCTCCCAGGCTTTGACGCTGCCGACCGTGATGCAGGCTTCGGCACCGCCCGTCAACGCGACATCGGCGGCGCCACATTGCAGCAGCATCAAGGCTTGCGCGATGGCGTGGTTGCTGGAAGCGCAGGCGCTGGCCACCGCAAACACGGGCCCGCGCAGCCCCATTTCCAGCGACACCTGCGAGGCCGGCGCGTTGGGCATCACACGCACGATGGCCATCGGGTGCACCCGCGGATTGCGCTCGCCGTACAGGCGCCGCGCGGTCTGGTCTTGGGTGGTGGCGCCGCCGATGCCGGTGCCGATGACAACGGCGGTGCGGTTGGCAAGCGCTTCACTGCTGAACTGCAGGCCCGACTGCGCCACCGCCTGGCGCGCCGCCACCAGCGCGTACTGCGACACCGGGTCCAGCAGCACCAGGCGCTTTTCATCAAAGTGCGCCGTGGCTTCATAGCCTTTGAGTTGCGCCGCCACGGGCGTGCGCAGGTCGGGCTCACCCAGGCCCGTCAACGCGGCGATGCCCGCGCGGCCCTCGCACATCGCGGCCCAGGTGGCATCGGCCGTCAAGCCAAGCGGGCTGACGCAGCCGATGCCGGTGATGACGACCCGCCTCATGCGGGCACGGCTGACGCTGTGGCCGCTGCCGCCGTTGTGGCCGCTGTGGCCGCTGTACGCACGCGCAGCGCTCAGGCCGACGTGGTCTTGGCCGCGAGCAACTGCTCGACGCCGTCGACCAAGTCGCGCACGGTGCCGGCCGAATACTGGTCTTCGCGGTCGGGCACCGACACATCAAAGCGGTCTTCGATTTCGAACAGCACCTGCACCGCGTCGAGCGAATGCACGTCCAGGTCTTTCAGCGTCGATTCCAGCGTGATCTTGCTGCGGTCTATCGAGCAGGTCTTGACGATGATGTCGTAGATGATTTCTTGTGTGCTGCTCATAGGCTGGGGGGCTGTGGCCAGCGCCCCCTCCCGTGGTGCCGCTGGCTGTCAAATAATTGCATTATCCCGCGCTGGCGAGGCTGGCCGTTGCCAAGATGGCGCCCGCTCAGCACCCCAACAGTGGGAGCCGGCGCTTGCTGCGGGCTGTTTTCAGCGCGCAGCCAGCAAGTCTTTGATCTGCTGCAGCACGGCGGGGTCGTCCATGGTGGTCAGGTCGCCAGGGTCACGCTGCTCACATACTGCCTGCAGGGCCCGGCGCAGCAGCTTGCCCGAGCGCGTCTTGGGCAGTGCGCTGACGAAGTGCACGCGCGCCGGGCGCGCCACCGCGCCCAGCTGCTGGTCCACCACTTTCATGAGTTCGCCTTCGTGTTTCAGCGCCGCTTCGCTGCCTGCGGCCAGCGCTGGATCTCTCAGCACCACAAAGGCCACCGCCACCTGCCCCTTCAGTGCATCGGCCACGCCCACCACCGCCACCTCGGCCACGTTGACATGGCTGGACAGGCTTTCTTCGATCTCGCGTGTGCCCAGGCGGTGGCCGGCCACGTTGATGACGTCGTCGGTGCGGCCCAGGATGAAAAAGTAGCCGTCGGCGTCACGGATGCCCCAGTCGAATGTGTTGTAGACCAGCTTGCCGGGGATGCTTTTCCAGTAGGTGTTGACGAAGCGTTCGTCGTCGCGCCACACGGTTTGCATGCAGCCCGGCGGCAGCGGGCCTTCGATAGCCAACACACCTTTCTGATTCGGGCCCGTCAGCTCTTCACCGGTGTTTTCGTCCAGCAGTTTCACGTTGTAGCCATACACGGCCTTGCCCGGGCTGCCGAAGCGGCTGGTGGCTTTTTCAACGCCGTTGCACAGGGTGAGGATGGGCCAGCCGGTTTCGGTTTGCCAGTAGTTGTCGATGATGGGGCGGCCCAGACTGGCGCTGATCCACTGTGCCGTCGGCTCATCCAGCGGCTCACCGGCCAGAAACAGCGCGCGCAGGCTCGACAGGTCGTGTTTTTTCAGTGCGGCCGGGTCGTGTTTTTTCAGCACGCGCACGGCGGTGGGCGCAGAGAACATCACCGTCACTTTGTACTTTTCAACCAGGCTCCACCAGATGGCGGCGTTGGCCTGGCCGTCCATGCCGCGTGTGGGCAGGCCTTCGTAGAGGATGGTGGCCATGCCGGCAATCAGCGGGCCATAGATGATGTAGCTGTGGCCCACCACCCAGCCGATGTCGCTGGTGGAAAAAAAGGTCTCACCGGCAGCGCTTTGAGCCCCCGGCGGGGGCACGCAGAAGATGTGTTTCATGCTGGCCGCCAGCGCCACTGCGTAGCCGCCGGTGTCGCGCTGCACACCTTTGGGTTTGCCGGTGGTGCCGCTGGTGTAGAGCGTGTAGCTCGGGTGCGTGGACGCCAGCCACACACAGGGCACCACGGTGGCGGCATGCTTTTCGCGCCAGCTTGCGTAGTCCTCGTCGCGGCCTTCAACAAGCTCGAACGCAGCCAGCTTGCGGTTCACCATCAACACCCGCGGCGGCTTGTGCTGGGCCAGTTTGATGGCCTCGTCGAGCAGCGGTTTGTAGGCCACCACCTTGCCGCTGCGGCTGCCGGCGTCGGCGCTGATGATGAGCGTGGGCTCGGCGTCGTCGATGCGCTGCGCCAGGCTGACACTTGCAAAACCACCAAACACCACCGAGT
>JAYUPP010000037.1:0-5237 GCA_043760045.1 Betaproteobacteria bacterium | reverse complement strand
TTGAATCGCTGGGCACCGAGCCCGGTGAAGACACCGTGGTCTACTTCGTGGGCATCGACCATGCACGCTTCAAGCGGCCCGTGGGCCCCGGCGACCAGCTGATCCTGGAAGCCCGCATCGACCGCGTGAAGTCGGGCATCTACCGTTACAAAACCCGTGCCAGTGTCGAAGGCCTGACGGTGGTGGAAGCCGAGCTGATGTGCACCATGCGCAAGGTGGCCTGAGTGGCCACGGCCGCTCCACTGATCCATTCCACAGCGGTGATCGACAGCGCGGCTGAATTGCACAGCAGCGTTGGCGTGGGCCCCTACGCCGTCATCGGCGCGGGCGTTCGCATTGATGCCGGCACCCGGGTGGGCGCGCATTGCACCATCGACGGGCCTTGCACCATCGGGCGCGACAACACCATTCACGCCCATGCGGCGCTGGGCGGTGCGCCGCAGGACATGAAATACCGCGATGAGCCCACCGCGCTGCTGATAGGTGACCGCAACACCATACGCGAGTTCTGCACCTTCAACCGGGGCACGGTGCAGGACCAGGGCGCCACGCGCGTGGGCAACGACAACTGGATCATGGCTTACGTGCATCTGGCGCACGACGTGCAGGTGGGCCACCACACCATTTTGGCCAACAACGCCACGCTGGCCGGGCATGTGCAGCTGGGTGACTGGGTCATCGTGGGCGGCCTCACTGGCGTGCACCAGTTCTGCAAGATCGGCGCGCATGCGATGACGGGTTTCCAGAGCCATGTCTCGCAAGACGTGCCGCCTTTTATGCTGGTCAGCGGCAACCCGCTGGCCGTGCATGGCTTCAACATCGAGGGCCTGCGCCGGCGCGGCTTTTCGCGTGAGCGCATCACGCAGGTCAAGCAGATGCACAGGCTGCTGTACCGCGATGGGCTGGCGCTGGAAGCGGCACGATCGGGCATCGCGGCGCTGCAGGGCGCCGGGGTTGCAGACGGTGATGCCGATGTGCAGTTGATGCTGGGTTTTCTGGCGGCAGCCACGCGCGGCATTGCGCGGTGACCGGGCCTTTGGCGCCCATGTGCGCATGGACACGGTCAAGGTCACGCACAAGGGTGCCGGCATGAGCCTTGGCTCTGGCAGTTCGAATCTGCGTTTGGGATTGGTGGCCGGCGAAGCCTCGGGCGACCTGCTGGCAGCACACCTGCTGGCTGGCCTGCGCCAGCGTTGGCCGGCTGTGCAGGCCGGCGGCATCGGTGGCCCGAAGCTGGCCGCACAGGGTTTCGACGCCTGGTGGCCCAGCGAACAACTGGCGGTGCGGGGATATGTGGAAGTGCTGCGGCACTACCGCAAGCTGCTGGCCATCAGGAACGCGCTGGCGCAGCGCCTCATTCAAGAGCGGCCGCAGGCCTTCATCGGCGTTGACGCACCCGACTTCAATCTGGGGCTTGAACGGCGCCTGAAGTCGGCCGGCATGAAAACCATCCACTTCATTTGCCCGTCGATCTGGGCCTGGCGCGGTGGCCGTGCGCGCCATATGGCTGCCAGTGCCGATCTGGTGTTATGCCTGTTCCCATTCGAGCCCGATCTGCTGCGCGAACACGGCGTGGCCGCCAGCTATGTGGGGCATCCGCTGGCCGACGCGATACCGCTGCAACCACCGCGTGAGGGCAGTCGCCGGGCGCTGGGCCTGGGTGGCGGCCAGACTGTGGTGGCGGTGCTGCCGGGCAGCCGACGTTCCGAAATTCAGGCCATAGCGCCCCACTTTCTGCAGGCCATCTCGCTGCTGCACCAGCTGCGGCCCGACCTGCACTTTGTGCTGCCGGTGGCGCCCGGTTTGCGGCCCTTGATAGAGCCGCTGCTGCAGCAACATGCAACCCAGGTTCCAGTGCAGTTGCTCGACGGCCACTCGCACCTGGCGCTGGCGGCTTGCGACGTGACGCTGATTGCCAGCGGCACCGCCACGCTTGAAGCGGCGCTTTTCAAGCGGCCGATGGTCATCGGCTACAACATGCACCCTTTGAGCTGGCAGCTGATGAAGCGCATGCGTTACCAGCCCTGGGTGGGCCTGCCGAATATTCTGTGCCGAGACTTCGTGGTGCCCGAACTGATACAAGAACAGTGCCGCGCCACGCCGCTGGCGCAGGCTGTGCTGCGTTGGCTCGACGACGGCCCAGCCAGCAACCGCCTGCAGCAACGCTTCACCGAACTGCACCACCAACTGCGCTGCGACACCGCCAGCAAAGCCACCGATGCCATCGCGCAAGCACTTCAACTTTGAACAGCTCGGCCCCCTGTGGGCGCGGCCCGGCCTGGTGGCGGGTGTTGATGAAGCAGGCCGTGGGCCGCTGGCGGGGCCGGTGGTGGCCGCAGCCGTCATCCTGGATGAGCTGAAACCCATCAAGGGGCTGGCCGATTCGAAAGTGCTGTCGGCGCGGCGGCGCGAAGCGCTGACTGAAGAGATTCTGGCCAAATCGTTGTGCTGTTGTATTGCCGTGGCCAGCGCCGAGGAAATTGATGACTTGAACATTTTGCAAGCCACCCTGTTGGCGATGCAGCGCGCGGTGGCCGGCTTGCGCCTGCTGCCACACCGGGTGGTGGTGGACGGCAACCGGGCGCCGCTCTTGAGCATGCCGGTGGCTGCGGTCATCAAGGGTGACACCAAGGTGGCAGCCATCTCTGCGGCGTCGATCCTGGCCAAAACCCACCGCGACGGCCTGTGCCTGCAACTGCACGAAATTTTTCCCGGCTACGGATTTGCGACCCACAAGGGTTACCCCACAGCGGCCCATCTGCAGGCCTTGCAACGCTTGGGGCCCTGCTCAGCACACCGTCGAAGTTATGCGCCGGTGCGTGCTGCGTTGTCCGCTGAGGGCCGCTGAAGATGGTGGCCCCCGTGCACATCGAATCGCGCGACAACCCGCTGCTGGTGCGGGTGCGCCGCCTGGCGCAAGACGCCACCGCCTACCGCAAGGCGGGCCAGCTATGGCTGGAAGGTGACCACCTGTGCCGTGCACTGCTGGCGCGCGGTGGCGTGCCTTTGCAAGCGGTCGTCAGCGTCAGCGGTTGGCACGACGACGCGCTGCATGAACTGGCGCAGGCCGCGCCGCGCATCGCGGTGGTGCCCGATGCGCTGTTTGCCGCTTTCAGTGCGCTGGATTCACCCGCGCGCATCGGTTTTCTGGCGCCGGTGCCGGCCCCGGCAATGCCGCAGGCGGCACTGGCCAGCGTGGTGCTGGACCGCGTGCAGGACGCCGGCAACGTCGGCAGCATTTTGCGCAGTGCAGCGGCTTTTGGGTTTCGCCAGGTGTTGTCGCTGAAGGGCACCGCAGCGCTGTGGTCGCCCAAGGTGCTGCGCGCTGGCATGGGCGCGCATTTTGCGCTGCAGTTGGTTGAAGGCTTGAGCGCCGATGAGCTGGCAGCGCTGCAGTTGCCCCTGCTGGCCACCAGTTCACACGGCGGCACGGCGCTGCAGATGTCGCGCCTGCCGTGGCCCTGCGCGTGGGTGTTCGGGCACGAAGGGCAGGGTGTCAGCAGTGCACTGACGGCCGCTGCGCAGCTGCGGCTCTGCATACCGCAGCCCGGCGGTGAAGAGTCGCTGAACGTGGCCGCGGCGGCGGCCGTGTGTTTGTATGAATCGGCGCGCCAGCAGTTGGCGCCCGTATACCAGCCCGTGCAAGCGCTTCAGTAAATCAACCGGTCGGGCCGCAGGTCGCGCAGGATGGTGGTGGCTATCTCTTCGATCGACTTGTGGGTGGACGACAGCCAGGCCACACCTTCACGCCGCATCATCGCTTCGGCCTCATTGACTTCATATCGGCAGTTTTCGAGCGCCGCGTATTTGCTGCCGGGCCGGCGCTCATGGCGTATCTGCGCCAGCCGGCTCGGTTCTATCGTCAGACCAAAACACTTGCGCTTGAATGGCGCCAGCGGTGTGGGCAAACGGCCGCGCTCGAAGTCTTCCGGTATCAACGGGTAGTTGGCCGCCTTGATGCCGTGTTGCATGGCCAGGTACAGCGAAGTGGGCGTTTTGCCGCTGCGGCTGACGCCCAGCAGAATGACGTCGGCCACGTCCAGGTTGCGTGCGCTTTGGCCATCGTCATGGGCCAGCGAAAAGTTGATCGCCTCGATGCGATCCTGGTATTCCTGGCTTTGGCTGGCGTCTGAAAAGCGGCCGATGCGGTGGTTGCTTTTGACGCCGTATTCCAGTTCCAGTGGCTCGACAAAAGTGCGAAACATGTCCAGCACCAGCCCCTGGCACAAGCTGCCGGTCAGGATGGCCCTGACCTCATCGTTCACCAGGGTGATGAAGACCACCACACGCTGGCCTTCGCGCTGGCCGGTGGCATTGATCTGCTGCACCGCCGCCTGCGCCTTCTCGATGCTGTCGACAAAAGGCATGCGAACGTGCCGGTGGCGGCCTGGAAACTGCGCCAGGATGGAGTTGCCGAAGGTTTCGGCCGTGATGCCGGTGCCGTCTGAGACAAAGAACACGGTACGTTCGGGCATGGGTTTTTCCGGTCGGTGTGCGGGGCAACAGATGCGATTCATCATAGGGAAGAAATCTCTAGAATCCGCGGCATCCTGGATGCCGTTTTGGGGGCCCGAACAGACCCGAAACGACCACCCGCAGCACGCGCTGCCAGCAACACCCATGAACACCCCGAAACCCCAATCACCCGACACAGCCGGCCCCGGTGGGCAGCGGCGCGGTGATGGCGTTTCGGCGGCACGGCCGGTTTTTTCATTGCCTGGAGTTATCCCATGTCTGTGTTGCAAGGCCCTAAAGCCACCCTGGAGGGCGCGCTCGTCGCGCCGTTTGAACACCTTCGAATGACCGACGTCGAGACCGTGGGCGGCAAAAACGCCTCGCTCGGTGAAATGATCAGCCAACTGGGGGCCAGCGGTGTGCGCGTGCCGGGCGGCTTTGCCACCACGGCGCTGGCTTTTCGCGACTTTCTGCGCCACGGCAGGCTGCGTGAACGCATCGCGGACAAACTGAGCACGCTCGACACCGAAGACGTGCGAGCGCTGGCCGATGCCGGTGCGCAGATACGCCGCTGGATTGTTGAAACACCGCTGCAGCCGGCGCTGGAGGCGGCCATCCGCGAACAGTTTTTGCGCCTCAGCGCTGGCAGTGCCGACCCCGCAGCCACCAGCTTTGCGGTGCGTTCATCGGCCACCGCCGAAGACATGCCCGATGCTTCTTTTGCGGGCCAGCAGGAAACCTTCCTCAATGTGACGGGCATCGAATCGGTGTTGCACCACATC
>JAYUPP010000036.1:0-5240 GCA_043760045.1 Betaproteobacteria bacterium | reverse complement strand
GCACCTGCTGCGGCAGTGTGAATTTGCGCTCTTTGACATGCGGCTGCATGCCGAGCCCGCTGCGGCAGCCCGCGTGCAACAGCTGGCTGACGAAGTCTGCGCCGAAGTGCAGCTGGAACCGGCACCCGATTTTTTGCGCTACCCGCACACCTTCACGCACCTGTTTGACGGTGGTTATGGTGCAGGTTATTACGGTTACGCCTGGGCCGAGGTGCTGTCGGCCGATGCCTACGCAGCATTTGAAGAAGCGGGCGTCACCGACGCAGCCATCGGCGCGCGCTTTCGGCGCGAGATTCTGGAAGTGGGCGGCAGCCGCCCGGCGCTGGAGAGTTTTCGCGCCTTTCGCGGCCGCGACCCGCAGCTCGACGCCCTGCTCAGGCATCAGGGGCTGGCCTGAACCCGTGCCAGGCTGCACGGCCGGCGCGCCGCATTGCAGGCCACGCCTTGTGATGGCGCTGGCGCCGCGCTAGATTGGTGGCCCCCGCCCCGCAGCGCCCCCCAAAGCGAAGATCCCGCCCATGAACACCGAATCGCAACTGCAGCGCGCCTTCAATGTCAGTCTCTGGGCGCTGGCCCTGATGGCCACCCTGCCCGCTGCGGCGCAATACAAAGTGGTGCAGCCCGACGGGCGTGTGGTCTACACCGACCGGCCACCAGCCGACAGTACGTCGCGTGTCACTGCGGTGGGCCCTGCGAAACCGGCCGCGGGTGCAGGTTCAACATCGGCAACCGCATCCGCATCTGCGTTGGCGGCCGGCTTGCCCACCGAGCTGCGCACCGCCGCGCAGCGCTACCCGGTGACGCTGTACGCCACGCCCGACTGCCCGCCCTGCGACAACGGCCGCCGACTGTTGCAGCAGCGTGGCATTCCTTACGTCGAAAAGCAGGTCACGAGCGACGAAGACGCGCAGGCACTGGAACGTTTGTTGGGGGCACGCACGCTGCCCTCGCTTGCCATCGGCAGCCAGCCGCTGCGTGGTTTTGCTGCAGCTGATTGGCAGAATTTTCTGGACGCTGCTGGTTATCCGCGTGAATCGCGTTTGCCCAAAACGTGGAAGATTGCCGCAGCCAAACCGCTGACGGACCGGGTGGTCGCACCCACGGCGTCGTCAGCCCTCAGTGCACCGCCGAGTGCCGCGCCCGCGCCGCGCCTGCCCTTGCCAGACCCCGTTGCCCCGCCGCCGGGAACCTTGCGCTTCTAGTGTCGTGCCTCACAAATTTCGATACATGAAACCGCGCCTTCGTCCGCCATGCTTCGTTGCAAATCCTCGCCATAGAAAAGACGATGGCTGCGGTTTGCGCCTGGCCTGACGAACGAATGCAGCGCTTTCTTTTGTACCGAAACTTATGAGTCACAACACCAGTCGCGGTCAGTGCGCACCGGCAGCAGCCCGCTCGCCACCCAAGAGCCGGCGCCGACTCCTGCGCCCACCAGCCAGAACAGCACCCCGGCACCCACCAGCGTGCCGCTGGCGCCAAACACCAGCGGCATCAGCGTGCTCGACGCATGGGACACCAGCGAACGCAGCGCCAACGATTCGCCGTGCCGGTCGTCGGGCGTCAAGTGGTGCAGCATCGACAACACCATCGGCTGCACACTGCCCAGCGCCACCCCCAGCAGCACCGAACAGGCAGCCATCGTCCACGGTGTGGATGTGAAGGGGTAGACGGCAAACACCAGCGCCGCGCCCACCATCGCCGCGCGCAGCACTTTGACCTCTTCCAGCCGTCCGGCAATGAAGGGAATGAACACCCGCATCAAGGTCACCGAGGCGGTGAAACAAGCAGAAATGAGCCCCACTGTGCCGGCGCTGAAGCCCCGGTCATGGCCCAGGATGGGCACGGCAAACAGATGCACGTCCCAGCACATCGACAGCAGCCAGTTCACGAGCAGCAGGCGACGCATGCCCGGCGCCTGCAGCAGGTCCCAGGCTCGCCGCACGGGGACATCTTCGCGCAACGGCTGGGGCTTGAAGGCGGGCACAAAACGCATCGAAAACAGCGTCAGCATTGGCAGCAGCAGCAGCGCCAGATAGGCGGCGCGAAAACCCGCTGCGTCAATGATGAAACCCACCAGCACCGCCCCCACCACATTGGACAGCGGCGGTGCCACACCCATCCAGCTGAACACACGCAGCCGTTCGGTGCTGCTGCGCGCTGCCAGCCCGGCCGCACGCTGAATGGTCAGCATGCCGATGTTGGTGCCCATGCCCACGGCCACGGCGGCCGCGCACAGCAGGGCAAATTGCAGCGGCCCAGCGAGCCAGGTGGAGCCCACCGCCAACAGCGCACCCAGCATGGTGCAGGCCACTGCCAGCAGCACCGGGCGGTGGTAGCCCAGGCGGTCGGCCAGGCGGCCGGCGGGGAAGGCGATGAGCGCCGGCGCGGCGGCAAACAAAGCCAACAAAATGCCCACCGACCAGGCGCTGTAACCCTCGCGCAGCGCTTGCAGCGAAGCGGCCAGCCGCAAACCGGCCAAGACCGCATGCACACCCAGCTGGCCTGCCACCAAGCCCAGCAGCAGGCGGCCGGGTGTTGTGCCGGCCCTGCCGCGCTCAGCCACTGCTGTCTTCGTCGTCGGCCCGCAAAGCCAGCGCCGGCAGCAGTTCAGCAGTGCGGCTCTCGGGCATGGCCTGCACGGCCTTCAGTTCACGCACCATCACGCGCGTGCGGCGTTCGGCCATTTCTATGCCGCTGCTGGCTTCTTCCAGCTTTTTCTTGGTCTTGGCCAGCACCTCGCCGAACTTGTTGAATTCGGTTTTCACCGCGCCCAGCACTTGCCACACCTCGGCCGAACGCTTCTCCAGCGCCAGCGTGCGAAAGCCCATCTGCAGGCTGTTCAGCGTCGCCAGCAAAGTGGTGGGCCCTGCCAGCATCACTTTGAATTCAGCCTGCAGCGCCTGCATCAAGCCGGGCCTGCGCAGCGCTTCGGCATAAAGGCCTTCGGTGGGCAGAAACAAAATGGCGAAGTCGGTGGTGTGCGGTGCCGACACGTATTTGACGCTGATGCTGCGCGATTCCAGCCGCAGCCGCGTCTCAAGCGCCCTGCCGGCGGCTTCCATCGCCGGCAGGTCGGCGCGCTCTTGGGCGTCCATCAAGCGTTCGTAGTCCTCGCGTGGAAACTTGGCGTCGATGGGCAACCACAGCGGTGTGTCGTCACCGGCTGGGCCGCCGCTTTTGTCACTGCCGCGGCCGGGCAGCCGAATGGCAAATTCCACGCGCTCGTTGCTGCCCGGCACGGTGGCCACGTTGGTGGCGTACTGCTCGGGCGTGAACACCTGTTCCAGCAAACCGGCCAGCTGCACCTCGCCAAATATGCCGCGCGCCTTGACGTTGCTGAGCACGCGGTTCAACGAACCCACGTCGCGCGCCAGGCCCTGCATTTCGCCCAGGCCTTTGTGCACCTGTTCCAGCCGGTCGGCCACCTGTTTGAAACTTTCACCCAGGCGCTGTTCCAGTGTGGCGTGCAGCTTTTCGTCCACCGTGGCGCGCATCTGCTCCAGCTTTTTTTCGTTGCCTTCTTGCAGCGCCAGCAAGCGCGTTTCAACGGCCTGGCGCATTTCCCCCTGGCGGCGTTCATTGGCTTCAGACAGCAGGCGCAGTTGATCGGCCAGGGTGTCTGAAAAACGCCGCAGCGCAGACTCTTGCTGCTGTTGCGTGGCCGCAAGTTGCACCCGGAAAGCGTCGATCTGCTCGTTTTGCGTGCGTGCCACGTCGCCGCTTTGCGCCAGCAGCATTTGCTGGAAGGTGCCCAGGTCACCGCGGGTGCCCTGCCCTTGGCGGCCCAGTTCGTCGCGCAGTTCACGTTCAAGCCGCTCTATGGGCGCCAGCAAGCCGGCTTCGCGCGGCCGCGTGGCCAGCCACAGCCACAACAGCAGCAAGAGCAACAAGTTAAGCGCAATCAGCGCCGGCAACAACCAAACGGGCCATGAAGACATGGCCGGATTGTCTCAGGGGTGGGCAGTCAAACCCGCATGCGACCCAGCACTTCAGGGTTGATGGGCGCGGGTGGTGTGCCGCCGGTCAACGCCGCAATCAGGTTGTCGGCTGCCAGTTCGGCCATCGCGCGCCGCGTGGCCACGGTGGCGCTGGCGATGTGCGGTGTCAAAACGACATTGGGCAGCGTCAGCAACCCGGGGTGCACCTGCGGTTCACCTTCAAACACATCCAGCCCGGCGGCAGCGATGCGCCGCTCACGCAGGGCCACGGCCAATGCGGCGTCGTCCACGATGCCGCCCCGCGCCACATTCGTCAGCGTGGCGGTGGGCTTCATCAGCGCCAGTTCAGCTGCACCTATCGCGTGGTGGCTGCTGGCGCTGTAGGGCAGCACCAGCACCAGATGGTCGGCCTCGCGCAGCAACGTGGCCTTGTCCACATAACGCGCAGACAGTGGCCGTTCCTGTTCGGGTGCCAAACGGCTGCGGTTGTTGTAGATGACTTTCATGCCAAAGCCCAGAGCGCCGCGTCGCGCAATGGCCTGGCCGATGCGGCCCATGCCCAAAATGCCCAAGGTGGCGCCGTGCACGTCAGAGCCGGTGAACATGTTGTACGACCACTTCGTCCACTCACCCCGGCGCAAAAAACGTTCGCCTTCGGCCATGCGGCGCGCGGTGGCCATCATCAGCGCAAAGCCGAAGTCGGCCGTGGTTTCGGTCAGCACATCGGGTGTGTTGGTGGCCAGCACACCGGCTGCCGTGCAGGCTGCTATGTCGAAGTTGTTGTAGCCCACCGCCATGTTGGCCACCACACGCAGCTGCGGGCAGGCGGCCAGCAACGCAGCGTCGATGCGTTCGCTGCCGGTGGTGAAAGCGCCGGCCTTGCCCTGCAAGCGGGTGCGCAATTCGGCGGCGCTGTAAATATCGTCATCCACATTGGCTTCGACTTGCAGGTGCTGCCCCAAGCGGGACAGAACCTCGGGGAATACCGCACGACAGACCAACACCGCAGGTTTGTTCATACTGACCTCACTTCGTGGCTGCCGCCGGGCTTGCCGCCGGCACCGATGAAACACTGCCCTTCAGTTGGGAACCCGGGTTGAAGCCGATCACCGCCAGCATGAAGAAAAAGCCCACCACATAGGCCAGTGCCACATGCCAGCCATGGCGCAGCCACAGCCCCACCGAGCGCGCCTGTGGAAACATGTTGGACAGCGCCACGCCGGCCGATGAACCGAACCAGATCATCGAACCCCCAAAGCCCACCGCATAGGCCAGGAAGCCCCAGTCGTAACCGCCTTGTTT
>JAYUPP010000035.1:0-5252 GCA_043760045.1 Betaproteobacteria bacterium | reverse complement strand
GCTGGCGGTGGCGGCGCCGTGCAATGCTGCGCACCAATCTGGCGCCTTGTCTGCGCTATAGCGGTGCCGATAGGCGTTCCATGCACGCTGCTGGGACCGATGCACGCCGCGCCAGGGCGCAGCTGAACACCGCCCGCGGTTGGCACAGCACTTGCAATTGGCATTCCCGGGGAACTTCAAATCATCAGCCCGCCCTCGGGCCCAACAGGAGCTAAACACATGAAGCGCAGGTTAGCAATCAAGACGGCGGTTGCCACCGCAGTGGCCGCAGCGGCCGCAGCCACTTTCTTCGGCGCGCCCGCATTTGCGCAGGCCGGTGGCACCATCAAAGTGGGGGTTCTGCATTCACTGTCGGGCACCATGGCCATCTCTGAAACGGTGTTGAAAGATGTTGCGCTGATGGCCATTGAAGAGATCAACGCCAAGGGCGGCGTGATGGGCAAGAAGGTAGAAGCGGTGGTGGTAGACCCGGCTTCCAACTGGCCGCTGTTTGCTGAAAAAGCCAGGCAACTGATCACCCAAGACAAGGTGGCGGCGGTGTTCGGCTGCTGGACCAGCGTCAGCCGCAAGAGTGTGCTGCCGGTGTTTGAAGAAACCAATTCGCTGCTCTTCTACCCCGTGCAATACGAAGGTGAAGAGCTTTCCAAAAACGTGTTCTACACCGGCGCTGCGCCCAATCAGCAAGCCATTCCCGCCGTTGAATACCTGATGAGCAAAGACGGCGGCAGTGCCAAGCGCTGGGTGCTGCTGGGCACCGACTATGTGTACCCGCGCACCACCAACAAGATCTTGCGCGCCTTCCTGAAAGCCAAGGGCGTGGCCGACGCCGACGTCATCGAGGAGTACACACCCTTCGGCCATGCCGACTATCAAAGCATCATCGCCAAGATCAAGAAATTCGCCGCTGAAGGCAAGAAGACGGCTGTGGTCTCCACCATCAACGGTGACAGCAATGTGCCGTTCTACAAAGAGTTGGGCAATCAGGGCCTGAAGGCCACCGACGTACCGGTGGTGGCCTTCAGCGTGGGTGAAGAAGAACTGCGCGGCGTGGACACCAAACCGCTGGTGGGCCACCTGGCGGCATGGAACTACTTCATGTCGGTCAAGAACCCGGCGAACACCGAGTTTGTGAAGAAGTGGAGCGACTACGCCAAGGCCAAGGGCATCGCCGGCCACAAAGACAAGCCGCTGACGAATGACCCGATGGAAGCCACTTACATCGGCATCATGATGTGGAAGCAGGCGGTTGAAAAAGCCAAGAGCACCGACACCGACAAGGTCATCGCTGCCATGGCCGGCCAGACCTTCACAGCGCCGGGTGGTTTCACATCCACCATGGACAAAGAAAACCACCACCTGCACAAGCCGGTGTTCATCGGCGAGATCAAGGCTGACGGCCAGTTCAACGTGGTGTGGAAAACCAAGGGCCCGGTGGTGGCCGACCCCTGGAGCGACTACATCGCCGAGAACAAGGGCAAGGCCAACGTGCCGGGGAAAAAATGACCCCGCCCCGGGCGGGGTGCGCCAGCGGCCGGGCTTAGCCCGTTCCGCGGCGCCTGCTTGAAGGGTCGGCCGTGCGCTGCACGGCCTCTTTTTATACACAGCATCGGCTGCACGGCCCGCGCTGCAGACTACTTTGCCCATGGTTTCCACTGATCACTTCATCAGCCGTTGGCTGCTGGCTTTGATGCTGGCGGCCTGGGCCCCGGCACACGCGTTGACGCAGGCGCAGGCACTGGCCATCGCCCAGGGCGAAACCGATGCCCGCATCGAAGCGTTGGCCAGGGCCACGGCATCGGCCACTGAGGGCCTGGCGCCCTTTGTGCGCGCCATGCTGGACGACGAAGTGAAAGTGGCCCGCACGCGGGTGCTGGTGGTTCAAGGTGGCAGGGCCAAAGACGCCGAGACCGGCGCCGACAACCCACTGCCGGCCGACGCTGATGACGTGGTCAACAACAACCGCATGCGCCAGGCACTTGATGCCGCGCTCGCCGGCCTGCAACTGTTTTCACCCGACCGCAAGCTGCGCAGCAAAGCCATCAACGAACTGAAAAACAGTACTGACAAAGCCAAGCTGCCGCTGATCGAAAAAGCACTCGCGGCCGAGACCGATGTCACCCTGAAAACCCGGCTGGAACAGCTGCGCGCCGCCGCGCTGCTGGCATCCACCGACAAAACCAGGCGCCTGCAGGCCGCCCAGCTGCTGGGCGCCAGCCAGTTGCCTGCTATGGCCTCATTGCTGGCCGACCGTATGGCCACAGAAACCGACCTGGAAGTAAAAGCCGCGCTGGCTGTTTCCATCAACGCCGTGCGCGGCCGGCTGGCCTGGGGCGAACGCCTGGGCGTGCTGTTCACCGGCATCAGCCTGGGCAGCATCTTGCTGCTGGTGGCGCTGGGCCTGGCCATCACTTACGGGTTGATGGGCGTCATCAACATGGCGCATGGTGAACTGTTGATGATTGGCGCCTATGCCACCTATGCGGTGCAGAACGTCTTCAAGATTGCACTGCCGGCGTTCTTCGACTGGTACATCGTGGCCGCCCTGCCACTGTCGTTTCTGGCCGCCGCGCTGGTGGGCGCGGTGATGGAACGCAGCGTCATCCGCTGGTTGTATGGCCGGCCGCTGGAAACGCTGCTGGCCACCTGGGGCATCAGCCTGATCTTGATGCAGACCGTGCGCACGCTGTTTGGCGCGCAGAACGTGGGTGTTGAAAACCCGTCGTGGTTGTCGGGTGGTGTGCCGGTGCTGCCGAATCTGACGCTGCCCTACAACCGCCTGGCCATCATCGTGTTTGCAGCGCTGGTGCTGGCGGGTGTGGCGCTGCTGATATCACGCACACGGCTGGGCCTGTTTGTGCGCGGCGTCACGCAAAACCGCCGCATGGCCGCCTGCATGGGTGTGAACACCGCGCGTGTGGACACCTACGCCTTCGCGTTAGGTGCCGGCATTGCCGGGCTGGCGGGTTGTGCGCTCAGCCAGGTCGGCAACGTCGGCCCCGACCTGGGCCAGGGCTACATCGTCGACAGCTTCATGGTGGTGGTGCTGGGCGGTGTGGGCCAGCTGGCCGGCACCGTTTACGCGGGCCTCGGCCTGGGGGTGTTGAACAAGCTGCTGGAAGGCTGGCAAGGCGCGGTGCTGGCCAAAATCATGGTGCTGGGTTTCATCGTCATCTTCATTCAGAAGCGGCCGCAAGGCATCTTTGCGATGAAAGGGCGGAGTGCAGAGACATGACCCCCGCCGCTGCAATGACCTCCTCTCTCAGCCCGGTGGTGATACCCCGCTCGGCGCTGGGCCCACGTGGCTGGACGGCGGTGGTGGCGCTGGCGCTGGCCATCGTGGTACTGGTGCCGGTGCTGAACCTGATGGCGCCGCCTGGCAACCTGTTCCACCTCAGCGACTTTTACGTCGGCCTGCTCGGCAAGATTCTCTGTTATGCCATCTGCGCACTGGCGATGGATTTGATCTGGGGTTACACCGGCATCCTGAGCCTGGGCCACGGCTTGTTCTTTGCGTTGGGCGGCTACGCGATGGGCATGTACTTGATGCGCCAGATCGGCACCGACGGCCAGTACAAAAGCCAGTTGCCCGACTTCATGGTGTTTTTGAACTGGAAAGAATTCCCCTGGCACTGGGCCTTGAGCGACAGCTTTGTGGGCCAGATGCTGCTGGTGGTGCTGGTGCCGGGCATGCTGGCCTTCGTGTTTGGCTACTTCGCCTTTCGCTCGCGCATCAAGGGCGTCTATTTCTCCATCATCACGCAGGCGCTGACCTTCGCCGCGATGCTGCTGTTCTTCCGCAATGAAACTGGTTTTGGAGGCAACAACGGTTTCACCGACTTCAAACGCATCCTGGGTGCGCCCATCGACCAGCGCATGAAAGTGGTGCTGTGTGTGCTCAGCGGCCTCGCGCTGCTGGGCTTTTATTTGCTGGCAAGAGCCATAGTCAACAGCAAAGCCGGGCGAGTGCTGCAGGCCATACGCGACGCCGAAACACGTGTGATGTTCAGCGGTTACAACCCCGTGGCCTACAAGCTGGCCATCTGGACGCTGAGCGCCGTGATGTGCGGCGTGGCGGGTGCTTTGTATGTGCCGCAGGTGGGCATCATCAACCCCGGCGAGATGAGCGCGGCGGCCGGCATCGAAATCGCCATCTGGGCGGCGGTGGGCGGACGCGGCACACTCATTGGGCCCATCCTGGGCGCGTTTTTCGTCAACGGCGCCAAGAGCTGGTTCACCGTCGTGTTCCCCGAGTTCTGGCTGTTTTTCCTGGGCGCGCTGTTCATTGCCGTGACACTGTATTTGCCGTGCGGCCTGTTGGGTTTGCTGCAGAAACTGCGCGGCCTGCGGGCTGGCAACCGCGCCGGGGTTGTTGATGGTGCCGGCGCTGACCACTGCAAGGCCGCCCCATGACCCCCGACCTGATGGAAGCCGGCGCGCGCCGGCGTGCCGAGTTTGAAGCGCGCCAGGAAGGCGCGCCCCAACAGTCATACGCCTCAGGCCGCGCCGTGCGCGCCGGTGTGCCCGATTTCGCGCAGGGCGTGGCGCTGTACCTGGAAGACGTCACGGTCAGCTTTGACGGCTTCAAGGCGCTGAACAACTTGAGCCTGACCATCAACGTGGGTGAACTGCGTTGCATCATCGGCCCCAACGGTGCCGGCAAGACGACGATGATGGACTGCATCACCGGCAAAACACGGCCCGACGCCGGGCGTGTGTTTTTCGGCAGCACCATCGATTTGCTGCGCCTGACCGAGCCCGAAGTGGCGCAGGCCGGCATCGGCCGTAAATTTCAAAAACCAACGGTGTATGAACAGCTGACGGTGCTGCAGAACCTGGAACTGTCGCTGCGCGCCGACCGCCGCGCGCGCGCCAGTTTGTTTTCGAAACTGAGCGGCGCACAACGCGACCGTTTGGCCGAGCTGCTGCAACTGATACACCTGCACACCGAAGAGCACCGCACGGCAGGCCTGCTGAGCCACGGCCAAAAGCAGTGGCTGGAAATTGGCATGCTGCTGGCGCAAGACCCCAAGCTGCTGCTGCTGGACGAACCCGTGGCCGGCATGACCGACGAAGAAACCGAACGCACAGCAGAACTGTTCCTGACCCTGGAAGGCCAGCATTCGCTGGTGGTGGTGGAACACGACATGAAGTTCGTCGAACAGCTGACGCAGGGCCGCAGACCAGTGACCGTGCTGCACGAAGGCAGCGTGCTGGCCGAGGGTTTGTTGTCTGAGGTGCAGGCTAACGACAAG
>JAYUPP010000034.1:0-5264 GCA_043760045.1 Betaproteobacteria bacterium | reverse complement strand
ACGCGCAAGGTGAGGGTGGTGCCCGGGGCTGTCAGTTGGTAGTCCGACGCGGCGGCAGGTGCCACCCGGCCGCCCAGGGTCACGAAGTCCACCGTCAGCGACAGGTTGTCTTGCGGGTGCGAGAGGCCGTTGACAAGCCGCAGCCGTGCCTGCGTGGTGTCGCTGGGCGCGCGGTTGTCGTCAGCGATCCAGGTGCCGCGTGGTGCCCCAGCGCCCGCTGCCAACGCGGCTGCCTGGAAGCTTCCGTGCACCAGCAAGGTCAGGTCAGCGCCGGCGCCGGGGCCGGCGGCGGGATTGCTGATCGCCGCTGCCGCGCTGCCTGCCATCAGCTCCACGGCAGGGTTGACCGCAGGCACGCTGACATAGGCGCTCACTGAAGGTGATGCGACTCCGTTGGCCACCAGGGTGCCGCCCACTTTGGCGGTGACGGCGCCGCCGCCGTCCAACCCGGCCACCACGCGCACACGGGCCTGCGTGTTGACCAGCCGCGTGATGCTGCCGCGCTGCGTGAGCAGCAGCGCGTTGGTCAGCACACCGCCGCTGCCGGGCGTCAGCACCAGTGTGGCCGCCAGGCGGCTGGCGAGATTCAAGCCCTCGAGGTCCAGCCGCACATCGGCGCGGTTGTTGGCCGCCGTCACGCGCAAACGCCAGGTGCCGCTGGCCAGCGTCAGCCCGCTGCCCACCGCGCCGTAGCTGGCGCCAGTCTGCAGCGGCACCGCAGCCGGCAGACTGTCGTTGCTGCCGGTCAGGAAGATGTCGAGTGCGCCGCTGTCGGGCGCGGCGTTCACCACCCGCAGCAGCGCCTTGTTGGCATCCGGCTCGCTCTGGTTGTCATCCAGCACCACCTGGCGCAGGTTGCCGGCACTGCCGTAAGCCAGCACGCTGTAGTAGCGGCCTTTGCTCAAGCTGGCGGCTGCGGTCAACAGCGCGGTGGCCGAAGTTTCTGTGCTGAGGGTCAACGTGGGGCTGCCGTCGTCCACTTCGGCATAGGCCGCACTGTCGCCGTAAGCCACCTGGCCCTGGCGCAAAACGTCGTTCACCCGCAGCGCCAGTTGGGGATAACCGGCGCTGTTGCCCGTACCCGCGCCGGCGCCAGCGCCGGTGGCGTTGACAAGGCGGATTTGCGCCTTGCTGCGGTCGTTGGTGCCGGCGTCGCCGCAGGCCTGCAAGCCCGCCAGCAGACAAGCTGCGGCCATCACTAACATTAAACTGACACGGCGGCGGGTGGGTGCGGTCACGGGGCGGTCCTCATCGGGCGGTGATTTTTGCGGGTGCGATTCGAAGCCGCATCATGCCCTGAGTGACAGCCCGGCCTCGTCGCCGGTGCTGTACGTGCTGCCCGTGTCGCCAGCACCCGCAGTACACACGTCAACGTCCAGCGCCAGCTGCAGCCAGACGGTGACCGGCAGCTCCGTGGCCAGCCCTTCGGCACCACTGTGTTCCAGCACCACCAGCCCCTGGTGCAATTCGTGGCTGGAATCAAACCAGCCGCAGCCGGGGGCCGCTGCTTCATCCGCAGGCTGTTCAGGCACGGCCTCGGCGGTGGCTGCTTTGGCACGGCGACGGCTGTCGCTGATGTGGCGGCTGCGGCGCTTCATGGCGCGCTGCGCCGGGCGCGAGCCCCAGCCCAGACACTGGGCCAACACGGCCATCGACAGGGGCTGCTGCAGAGTCGTCATCAAGCTGTTCATCGCTGCGTCCTTCCGTGCGGCTTGCACAGGCTGCATCGTGAACAAGCGCGGCAGCGGCCACCATCACCAGCAGGGGCGGCAGCGAGAGGGCCCCTGGCTGGGGGGCAGGGTGAGGGGGGCCCGGCGCTGCACCCTGATGGGTGGTGGCCGGGGTTGCTGTCAGCCGAGCGGCCGCACCCCGATCCAGGCCGCGTGCGCCCAAAACGCAAAACCGGCCCAGGCGGCAACGCCCAGCAGCACCGTCAGCGCCGTCATCACCACCCGCCCGGGTGGGTAGACGGTGCCGGCGGCGCGGTCACGCTGGCGCGCGGCCCGAAAGCTGAGTGCCGCCCAGACCAGAAAGCTGCCGAACAGCAGCAGGTCGGCGAGTGTGTGATTGGCCAGCAGGTGGGCCAACGCCCAGACCTTCACCGCCAGCACCATCGGGTGGTGCAGGCGCGCCTTGATGACGTTGCCCGGCACATAGGCTGCGGCCAACAGCACAAAAGAAAACAGCGTCAACAGCGCCGCCAGGTGCCGCGCCCACAGCTGCGGCGGCCACAGCGCCACCGGTTGCTGCCGCGCCTGCCCATAACCCCAAATGATGAGCACAAAGCCCAGCAGCGACAACACGGTGTAGATGCCTTTGTAAGCCCCTTCGCCCAGCCGCGCGCGCGTGCGGGTGCGCCAGTCTTCAGCCACGATGCGCGTGGCATGCACGCCCAGAAAAATCAGCAGGCCCAGGATCAAGACGCTCATCGGGTTTCCTTGCGTGCAACGGTGGTGTTCAGGGCTTCATTGTGCCCAGTGAAGCAGGCGCTGGGTGCACGCCCAGCACACTGGAAGTCGCCCCGGGTGGCAGCACCGCCCAATGCCGGCGATCACCGCCTGGGCACAATAATCTGTGCACCAGTTTTGCGTGGTCGCAGACCTGGTTTCAAGCCCTTTTTTTTGCCCGGTGGAGAGCCCCTTGCTGATCACTTTTGTTGTTGTCTACATGATGGTCACCATTGCCATCGGCCTGCTGGCGGCGCGGCGTGTGCACAACGCCCGCGACTTCATGGTGGCCGGCCGTTCGCTGCCGCTGTACATGAACGTGGCCACCGTGTTTGCCACCTGGTTTGGCGCTGAAACGGTGCTCTCGGTGTCGGCCACGTTTGCCAAAGACGGCCTGTCGGGCATACCGGGCGACCCCTTCGGCGCGTCGGTGTGCCTGGTGCTGGCGGCGCTGCTGTTTGCGCGGCTGTTCTACCGCATGAACCTGCTGACGATTGGCGATTTCTACAAACAGCGTTACGGCAAGGGCGTGGAGGTGCTGACCAGCCTGGCCATCGTGCTGTCTTACCTGGGCTGGACGTCGGCGCAGATGACGGCGCTGGGCCTGGTGATCCATGTGCTTTCGGGCGCGGCCATCGACCTCAACACCGCCATCTTTGCCGGCGCTGCGGTGGTGGTGGTCTACACGATGTTTGGCGGCATGTGGTCGGTGGCCTTCACCGACTTGTTCCAGACGGTGGTCATCCTGGTCGGCCTGACGCTGGTGGCCTTTCTGGTCGGCGACCTGGCCGGTGGCGCCAGCAAGGTGGTGGCGCAGGCGGCGGCCGAAGGCAAGTTCAACTTCTTCCCCGGCGATGCCAGGGGCTGGTGGGCGATGGCCGGTGCCTTTTTTGCCTTTGCTTTGGGCTCGATCCCGCAGCAAGATGTGTTTCAGCGCATGACCAGCGCCAAGGACGAAAACACCGCGGTGCGCGGCACCCTCATCGGCGGGCTGATCTACTTCTGTTTCGCTTTTGTGCCCATCTTCATCGCTTATGCAGCGCTGGTGGCCGACCCCACGCTGGCCAAGCTGTTTGCTTCAGACGACGCGCGTGAGATTCAGCGCATCCTGCCCGACCTGGTGCTTTCCAAAATGCCACTGTGGGCGCAGGTGATGTTCTTCGGCGCCCTGCTGTCGGCCATTTTGTCCACCGCCAGCGGTGCGCTGCTGGCGCCGACCTCGCTGTTCACTGAAAACGTGCTGCGCCCCTTTGTGCCGCACATGGGTGAGCGGCAGTTTTTGCTGACGCTGCGCACCATCCTTGTCACGTTCACCGCCTGCGCCTTGCTGTTTGCCGTGAACAGCAAAAGCACGATGTACGAGATGGTGCAAAACGCCTACAACGTGACGCTGGCGGGCGCTTTTGTGCCACTGGTGGCCGGCGCTTACTGGAAACGCGCCAGCACACAAGGCGCGCTGCTGTCCATCGTGCTGGGTATCGGCTGCTGGACAGGTGCGGCCAACTTTCTGCCCGCAGATATTCTGGTTCCAGCCAACCTCGTCGGCCTGGCGGCGTCGGTGGTGGGCATGCTGCTGGGCTCGCTGTTGCCTCAAATGCTGCCCAACAAGGGGCACTCCATCAGCGCCGCGTTGCACCACGCCAAGCTGCTGCAAGACCGGGCGGCGCACAAAACGGCCCCACCCACCGCACGCTAGGCGTGCTGCCGGGGGCATCGATAATCCGCCACCCCGCCGAACCGTCACGCAAGCGCCGCGCACAACCACCATACAACCGCCAAACCAGCCCATGTTCAAGTTCATCGTCCTGCCCCTGCTGATCATTGCGGCGCTGCTCAGCGCCTGGTTCTGGGGCGCCTGGCACTGGAGCTATTCCAGCGGCGAACGCGCTGGATGGGTACAAAAGCTCTCGAACAAAGGCTGGCTGTGCAAAACCTGGGAGGGTGAATTGGCGCTGGTTTCACTGCCCGGTTCAACGGCCGAGAAGTTTTACTTCACGGTGCATGACGAAGCCACGGCGCAGGCCATCAGCAAAGCCATCGGCAAGCGCGTGGCGCTGCACTACGAAGAGAAGATGGGCCTGCCCACCACCTGTTTTGGCGAAACCCGCCACTTCGTCACCCGCGTCTCGCTGTCGGATGAAATACCGCTCGGGCCAGGTGTCACCCTGCAGACGCCGGCACCCGCTGCGCCGGCCGTCGTGGCGGTGCCGGTGCCGTCTGTGCTGCCTGTGCCGCCTGTGCCGTCTGTGCTGCCTGTGCCGCCCGTGCCGCCCGTGCCGGCAGCATCAAAGTAAAAAAGGCCCGCTGCTGCGGGCCTTTTCTTTCTTTGCGAGAGGCGCTTACCCCTGGTGCCAGATGACCTTTTTGCGTGAGCCCACCCACTTTTCGTAGTTGGCAGCAAACAGGTCTTCGATGCGGTTGCGTTTGACCTTGAAGGTGGGCGTGATGAGGTCGTTGTCCACCGTCCAAGCCTGCGCGGTGACAACGATGCAGTCCAGCTGCTCGTGCGGGTCGAGTGTTTCGTTGATGGTCTTGATGTGCGCGGCGAGTGAGGTTTCCAGTTCAGTGCGCCCCGCCGGGTCGGCCGCCCGCTTCGCCGCTTCCGGGTTCAGCATCACCAGCGCCAGCGGCTGCCCGAGGTTGGCGCCGGTCACGCAGCAGGCTTCAACGGCGCCGTGCATCACGAGCTTGTCCTCGATCGGCGCCGGCGCGACATATTTGCCCTTGCTGGTCTTGAACAGGTCTTTCACGCGGCCGGTGATCTTCAGGTTGCCTTCGGCGTCCAGGCCGCCCTTGTCGCCGGTTTTCAGCCAGCCG
>JAYUPP010000033.1:0-5271 GCA_043760045.1 Betaproteobacteria bacterium | reverse complement strand
ACCACGACGTGGCGTTCTGGATGTGCCAGCCGCCGCTGCCGTGGGCGTCTTTGACGAGCCAGTCGGCCGCCTCGGTTGGCACGCTGCGACACATCGGGGGATGGGCGATGCCGTGTGCGGCCAGAAACGAAAAAAAGACCCCGGGGTCGCGCACGCGCTGCACAGCCTGTGGCGCGGTGCCCAGCAACGGCAGCACCGCGGCCGCCTCGGCCAGCAACGCGGGCTGGCCTTCGCAGCCGCTGCCCGCCACCCACCCTTGCACATCGTGGCGCTGCGCGGCCTGGCGCAAGGCAGCCAGGACGTGGTTGGGGTCGATGCGCAAGCCGCCCGGTGGCCCGGCGGGCCACCAGTGCTGGCTGGCGCGGCGTGTGTCGGCATCACCAAACAGGTCAATCGCCAGCACGGCATAACCATCTTGTGCAGCGGCCTGTGCCATCACCCGCGCTGACAGGGCCACCACGGCCAGGGTGTTCACCGTACGGCGGTGCGGGTTGTTGCGGTGCCGGCAGCGGTCAAGCCACCTGGGCGGCCGCTTTTTCCACCAGGTACGCACGCGCCATCACAAAGGCTTCCGGGAAGCTCAGCACCACCGCCTTGGGTGCTTCCCGCATCTGCACCAGCAGGCGCTGCTGCGTCTGGTATTTCACGTTGCCCACCGCCAGCGCACCAATGCCCACCGCCGCCGTGCCCGCCAGCGGCGCGCCGTCGTCCATCACGCCCACGCCGGCAATGCCAGCCGGTGGCACGGCGTTCACGTCGGCGGCCACCTTCAGGCGCCGCGCCACCACCAGGTCTTCAGCAGACACCACCTGCACACCGGCGGCTGCACAAGCCAGCACCACATCGGCATCGGCCAGCGAGGTGCGCAGGGCCGCGCGGTCGCCGCCTGACACCCCATGCAGCGTGACGCCAAAGCGGTCGCTGGTGGCGCGCGCCGTTGCTTCGGCCGCGTCCATGCCGTTGCGGCTGGACAGCAGCACTTCAGCGCCGGCTTGCGCGGCCAGCACACCGGCCACACGCCCCACCGGGCCGGTGCCGCCCAGAATCACCACCCGCTGCCCGGCCAGGCCGGCCGCGCTGTGGCGCTGCAGTGCCGCTTCCACACAGGCCACCATGGCCGCCGCGGTGGTGTAGGCGCCACTGGGGTCACCCATCACCGAGACCACAAAGGGTTTGACCATCGACGCCTGGGCGCGCTGCACCATGTCGGCGGCCAGCAGCGCGTCGCGCCCGCCGATGAAGATGCCGGTGCGCGCCAGGCCTTTGGGCCCGCGCGAAAAAATGGTGTCCTGCGTGAGGCCGGTGATGGCGTCCAGGCCCACTTCGGCATAGGGCACGACCATCTGATAACCCGCGTCGGCGGCCATGTTGATGTCAAACGGGCTCATCTGTTTGCCGGGCGTGAACATGTGCAGGATGTAAGGGCGTTCCACGGAGTTCTCCTTGTTTTTGATCGAGAGCAATGGCGTTCAGACGCTCACACCTGCAGACAGGCTGCGCGCTTGATGGCGACCTTGGCGCGGCCCGAATGGGGTAGCTAACGACAGTATCAGGTGCATGAAACAGGGTCCGGGTCCGGACCCTCAAAGGCGGGTTTTGCGGCTTTTCCGGCTTCTCCGGCTTCTCCGGCTGCCGCAGCCGCGTCGCCCAGCAGCCACTGCGCGCCCTGGTTGCGCGCCGTCACGATGCGCAGCACCAGCGCCGGGTCGACCTCACCGGCGGCCAGTGCAGCCTGCAGCAGGGCTTCAGCCCGTGCTTGTGAGGGCAGGATGGCAAAGCCCGTCGGCCCCCAACTGCTTTGGCCCATGGCGGCACCATCGGGCCCGGCGGCAGCACCCACCCACTGCAGCAGCCGTTGCACCGCAGCGCTGGTGTAACTGCGGCCCGCTTGCACGGGCGCAAAGTGCGCGCCCAAGACCTGCTGCAGGCGCGTGACGCCGGCAGCGAAGGACTCAAAGTGCGCATCGGCAGCACCCGGCAGCACCCGCATCAGCACCTGGTGGCACAGGTCGGCCGCAGCCGTTTGCGCCAGCGGCTGCAGCGTCGCCAGCGCCCGTTTTTCAGCTGCGCCTGACAAGCCCCGCAGCCGGGGGTCCAGCACCAACAGCACGCGCCAGTGCGGCGGCAGCACCACACGCGCCAGCAGCGGCGCGGGCTGTGTGTGTGGGGGCCGCCCGGTGGCGGGCTCGGGCCCGGCAGGGTGCACACCTGTTGACGGCCCCCCATCCAGCAGCAGGCCACCCTGGTCAAAACCTGCAATGCCCACGCCCGAACGCAGACCACGTCCCAGCCAGCTGGCCAAAGTGGCGCTGGGCAGCTGCAGCCCGTGGTGCAGCGCAAAGGCGCGCCCCACGGCCAACGCCAGTTGTGTGCCCGACCCAAAACCGGCATGGGCCGGGGGCAGTTGTTGCAAGCGCAGGTGCACTGCACCGCCAAGACCCGTGTGCTGGCGCAGTGCCGCCAGATGGGCCAGCGCCCGCTGCTGGGCCTGGTGGCCTTCGTCGCCGCTGGCCTGCATGGCGGCGCTGGTGTCCACATGGTCCCGCGCTGCGGACGCCAGGTCGACCTGGGTGTCAAAACCATCGATCACCAGCCCCAGGCTGCCAAAGCGCCGGCCCAGATGCGCGGCGGGGTCCAAAAACCCCAGGTGCAGCCGCGCAGGCGCCCGCACCGACACCCGCGGCAACTGCGGCAACTGCGCGTGCAGTGCACGAAGAGGGGCAGTGTGGGTGGCTGTCACGGCTGCAGAAAAGGGGCCATGATCCGTTAAAGCAAGCCGCGTTCCGCTGCTGCTGCCGTGGCTGCCGTGGCTGCTGTTGCTGGGGCCTGCGGGGCACCGGGCCCAAAGCCTGCCGTTCGATGCGCGGCGGCGTCCCGCTTTTGGCACAGTGTGTTCGCGCCGGTGCAGCCACCACGCAGTTCGTCAGGCGCCCTGGCCCGCAAGTCCCCGCTGCCCGTGGGCGCCCGACGTTCGAGGCACCGGCGCAGCACAAGCTCGCACGGCACAGGCCCGCACCAGAATTCAGCTATACTTCGCCTTCCAGTCGCGGGGTGGAGCAGCCTGGTAGCTCGTTGGGCTCATAACCCAAAGGTCGCAAGTTCAAATCTTGCCCCCGCAACCACCAAACAGCCAAGAAAAACAACAACTCAGAACTGAACAGACGCCGACCGCGAGGTTGGCGTTTTGCTTTGTGGGCCGGCTTGGGCCGATCTCGCACCGGATCGCGTCTCAAGGTGACAGCGACAGTGGGCAGCACACGCCACCGTCGCCTTCAGAATGGATGGCATCCCCCACCAAACCCGAGCCCCCAAGCCCAAGCCCAAGCCCATGCGCCTGCTGCAATACAAGGGCCTTGATCTGCGCCGCGTCAAGCCGGCCTTCGACAAGATCAAGGCTGCCATTGAAGCCGACGACTTTCGCTCGGCCGATGTCAAGAAGCTGAACGCCGGCCCCTACTTCCGGGCCCGGCTGGACCACGCCAACCGGCTGTTGCTGCAGTTCGCCCGGGTCGAGCCCAGCAGTCCCGAAGGGCGGGGCGAGATGGTGTGTCTGGCGTTGGAGATCATCGAAAACCACGCCTATGACCGGTCACGCTTCCTGCGCGGTGCCGTGCTCGATGAAGCCAAGATTGAACGCGAAGTGGCGGCCGACCCTGTTGCGCCCGCGCTGCAAGCCGAGGCCACGCCGCTGCGCTGGCTGGGCACCGAACGCACGCGCTTCGAGCTGCTGGACAAGCCCATCGTCTTTGACGACGCGCAGCAGCAGGCCTACTTACAACCTGCGCCGCTGGTGGTCATCGGCGCTGCGGGTTCGGGCAAAACGGCTGTCACACTGGCGCGCCTGCGCGAAGCCGAAGGCCGCGTGCTTTACGTCACGCTGTCGGCCTACCTGGCGCAAAGTGCGCGCGCGCTGTATGCCGCGCATGGCTTCGAAAATCCCAAACACGAGGTTGACTTTCTCAGCTACCGCGAGCTGCTGGAAACCTTGCGCGTGCCGCCGGGCCGCGAGGTGACGCTGCCCGCGTTTGTCGGCTGGTGCGAGCGCCACCGCCAGGCGCTGCGCCTGCTGGGCGAGCTGGACGCGCAAGCGCTGTTCGAAGAATTTCGCGGCGTCATCGGCGCGCAACCCGGTGGCCCCTTGTCGCTGGCTGACTACCTGGCGCTGGGCACCCGGCAAAGCCTGTGCGCCACCCCGCAACGCGAGGTGGCGCACGGGCTGTTTGAACGCTACCGCGCCTGGCTGGTTGAGGCCGGCCTGTACGACAGCAACCTGGTGGCCCATGCCTGGCGCACGCAGATCGCCGAAACCAGCGGCCCGGTCTACGACTTCATCGTTATCGACGAGGTGCAAGACCTCACGCCCGTGCAACTGGCCCTGGTGCTGGCGCTGCTGAAGCGGCCCGGCCAATTCATCCTGTGTGGTGACAGCCACCAGATCGTGCACCCGAATTTCTTCAGCTGGTCGGCGCTGAAAAGCTTGTTCTGGCGCGGCCTGGCCGGTGCCGCCGCCGAACGCACGGTGGGCCAGCCGCTGCAGCTGCTGCAGGCCAACTTCCGCAACACCCAGGCGGTGACGGCCCTGGCCAACCGCCTGCTGAAGATCAAGCAGGCGCGTTTTGGATCGGTGGACCGCGAAAGCAACTTCCTGGTGCGCAGCACTGCGGGGCAAGCCGGCAGTGTGCTGCTGGTGGCGGCCAAAGACGCCGCGGTGAAGGCGCTCGATGCCGCCACGCGCCAGTCGGCACAGCATGCGGTGATCGTGCTGCGCGACGACGACAAAGCCGCCGCGCGGCTGCACTTTCACACACCGCTGGTTTTCTCGGTGCATGAGGCCAAGGGCCTGGAGTACCCGCATGTGCTGCTGGTGGACCTGGTGTCGGGCCAGCGCGCGGCCTACGCCGCGGTGTGCGAGTGCGTGACCGAAGCCGAGCTGCTAACTGACGAACTGGACTACCGCCGCGCCAGGGACAAGGCCGACAAGTCGCTGGAGCTGTACAAGTTCTACGTCAATGCGCTGTACGTGGCCATGACACGCGCGGTGCAGACGCTGACGCTGGTGGAAACCGACACCGGGCACCCGTTGCTGGCCTTGCTGGGCCTGAAGGTGGGCGAGGCTGCGGCGCAGGCGGCCCGCGCGTCCACCCGCGACGAATGGGCGCAGGAAGCGCGCAAGCTGGCGCTGCAGGGCAAAGAAGAGCAGGCGCAGGCCATCCGCGACGCCTTTTTGCAGCACAAGCCGGTGCCCTGGACGCCCTGGAGCCGCGCGCTCGT